>JBILSK010000126.1:0-6146 GCA_044372165.1 Burkholderiaceae bacterium
GTCTGACACAGCGCGCCGATCCGGCAAGCCGGGACGCGCGAGCGCCGGCGCTGCGCGAGGCACCGCACCCAAGGCGAAACAGCGCAAGGCACGACGATGAGCCGGCCCACCCTGCTGGTACTTGCCACCGGCGGCACCATCGCGGGCGAAGCAGCCTCGTCCGTGCTGACCCAGGGCTACACGCCCGGTGCGCGGTCGGTTTCGCGCCTGCTCGAGGCCGTCCCGGAGCTGACCGATCTCGCCTCGGTGCGTGCCGAGCAGCCCTTTTCGATCGGCAGCCAGCACATCAGCACCGCGCACTGGCTGCAGCTCGCCGCCCGCGTGCGCACCGCGCTGGCCGATCCCGAGATCAATGGCATCGTGATCGCCCATGGCACCGACACGATGGAAGAGACCGCGTTCTTTCTCGACATGGTCTGCGAACGGCGCAAGGCGATCGTTCTCACCGGCGCCATGCGCCCGGCCTCGGCGCTCAGCGCCGATGGTCCGATGAATCTGTATTCGGCGGCCCGAGTGGCCACCGACCCCCTGGCGCAAGGCGCCGGCGTGCTGGTGGTGATGAACGACCAGGTGCTCGCCGCTCATCAAGCCTGCAAAGCCCACACGCTGCGTACCGATGCCTTCATGGCCCGAGAGGGCGCGGCCCTGGCCACGCTGGTGGATGCCCGGGCACGCTGGCGGGGAGATCCGGGCGTTCACGCACGTGCGCGCCCGACGCTGACCACTCAGCTGGCCACCCTGCCGGCGACGCTGCCCCGCGTCGATCTGCTGGCCCAGCAGGTCGACATCGATCCGATGCTCGTGGTCTGGCTGCTGGAACGCGGCGCGCGCGGCATCGTGGTGGCCGGCACCGGACACGGCTCGCTGTCGACGCCCCTGCAGGCTGCGCTGGCCGAGGCCGCCCGATCAGGGTGCCTGGTGGTACGCGCCAGCCGGGTGAGCCATGGCCCGGTGATCCGCAACGGCGCGGTCGATGATGACGCGCTCGGTTTCGTGGCCAGCGGCAGTCTGTCGCCCCACGCTGCGCGGGCATTGACGTCGCTCGCGGTGGCAGCCGGCCTGGACCGGGCTGCGCTGCAGGCGCTCTTCGACGGGTTCTGAGCTTAGCGGGCGCGCAGCGCGCGCCCTTCGAGTGCGGTCAATCGCCGATCGAGCGCCTCGAGCGAGGCGTCAAGCGCCTGCAATTCGCTGCGTTCCACCAGCTGGCGCCCATCATCGACCAGGAACTGCCGCACCCCGGAGCTCGCGCGCTCGACCGCCATCCGGGACTGCGCGGCCCCCTGACGCAAGGTCTCGCCCACCCGATGCGCCAGACGGTCACCGACCAGATGGCTGAGGTCTTCCTCGGCGTCCCAACGCAGGAACTGGGCAACTTCGCCCACCGCTGCGGCAACCATCACGTCGCCCTCGACATGCAGGCCGCCGGACAGGCCCTTGGCGCCATCGCGCAGGGCAGCCAGCGCGCTGGACAGCCGGGGCTCCAGCGTGAGGGTCACAGTGGGTGCATCGGCCGCGGCGGCGAGCTCCAGCGTGCCATCTGCGGCAATGCGCGAATCAGCCGAGACTGGGCCGAAAGGCAGCTTCACCACCATACGCACCGAGCGCCCTGCATGCGGACGCAGGCGGTCGCGCGCCCACGCCTGCTGACGCAGGACGTGGTTGAGCGCGCTCAGGCCGGTCTGCGCCAAAGGCAAGGGCAGCCCGGCCATTCCCGATACGCCTTCGATCAGGCGCGGTCGAGCTGCTGGATGCCGGCGAGCACCCACCCGCCGGTCGTTCCGATCGGGCGGCTGAAGTTCCAGACCTCGTCGAACGGCGCCGCTGCAGCACCGGCTTCCTCGCGGATCATGCCGGTAAAGCGCACGCTGGCCAGCTGTTCGGTCACGCTCGACTCGACGCCCAACAGCGCGCCATCCAGGGTCACCACATCGGTCTGGTTGGCCGCGCCGTGGCGAGAATCAATCTCGAGCTTCAACTCGGCGAACATCTCGGGGCTGGTGAATTCACGCAGGTCGGCCGAGTTGCCGGCATCGTAGGCCGCCTGCAGGCGCACGAAGCAGACCTTGGCGGCACGCAGGAAGCCTTCGGAGTCGAAGTCCTGTGGCAGTGCGCCGGCCGCCACCGGTGTTGCGGCGGCCCGAACCGTGTCGATCGGCTGATCACGGCTGGCATCCGGCACGCGGGCGGGCGGGTAGTTCGGCACCGAAGCCTCCTGGCCCAGACCGGTCATCCCGTAGCCGCCACCGCCGGCATACGCCGGCTCGCGGCCCTGAACGGCGCTGGCACGGCGTTTCATGATGAAGGCCACGACCGCCAGAACCGCCATCACCAGCAGACCGATCATCATGGCGTTGGCCAGTTGCTCGCCGAAGCCGAAGTGGCTGGCCAGTGCAGCCAGACCGAGACCGGCCGCCAGACCGGCGATCGGACCGAGCCAGCGATTGCGTGCGGGCGCGGCGGCCGGTGCGGGCGTGGCCGGACGCGGTGCGGCAGCAGCCGGCGAGGCCGGTGCAGCGGGTGTGCCTGGCGCAGCCCCGGGCGTGGTGGCCGGGGTGGCGGGTGTGGTGCTGCGCTGAATCGTGTTGGCGGGTGCCTGACGACCGACATCTCGGCCGCTCCCTGCACGCTTGGCTTCAGCGGATGACAGACCCAGCGAGCTTGCAACGACGACAGCAATGACGGCAAGCGCGATCGATTTGGACGCTCTCATTCAGACTCTCCTGGTACGACTGTGTTCGGTTCCAGACTGCCCGGGACCGGATGGCCTCGGGCGAACCGGATGGTATCGGTTTGCGACGCAACGCGTCACAATTTCACGCCAACATGCAGGGCTACCACGCCCAGAGTGAGGTTGTAGTACTGCACTCGACCGAAACCTGCGTCCTGCATCATCGATTTCAAGGTGTCCTGGTCAGGATGCATGCGGATCGATTCGGCAAGGTAGCGATAGCTCTCGGCATCGCCGGCAATCAGCTGACCCAGCCTGGGCAGCACGTTGAACGAGTAGGCGTCATAGGCCCCGGCAAGTGGCTGCCAGACGCGGGAGAACTCCAGCACCAGCAGGCGGCCGCCGGGCTTGAGCACGCGCTGCATCTCGCGCAGGGCGACTTCCTTGCGCGTCATGTTGCGCAGGCCAAAGGCCACGCTCACCCGATCGAAGTGTCCGTCGGGAAAGGGCAGTGCCTCCGCGTCGCACAGCGCCACCGGCAGCACCAGGCCGTCATCGAGCAGGCGATCGCGGCCGCGCGCGAGCATCGACCCATTGATGTCAGTCAGCCAGACCTCGCCCTGGGGACCCACCCGACGCGCGAAGGCCCGACTGAGATCGCCGGTGCCGCCAGCGATGTCAAGCACCTTCATGCCTGGACGCAAGGCGGCTTCGCGCACCGTGAAGGCCTTCCAGGCGCGGTGCAGGCCGCCGGACATCAGGTCGTTCATCACGTCGTAGCGCGGTGCGACCGAATCGAAGACCTCGGCCACCCGGCCCGCCTTCTGCGTGGCGGACACGGTGGAAAAGCCGAAATGGGTGCTGGACGCGTCCTCGGTGTCAGCAGCGCGCGACGGCTCGTGGGCGCTCATGACCTCGGCCTGGAAATCGAGGCGGCCTGCAAGCCTGAGGATTCGGCCGAGCTGGGTGGCGCCGCAGGCGCACCGGCTACCGGCTCAGGGTCGCGACTGGCGCCAGCCTGCTTCAGGCGTTCGAGGTAGTCCTTCCAGAGCGCATCCTGGCTGGAGCCGAGCCAGTACAGGTAGTCCCAGGCGAAGATGCCGCTGTCGTGCCCGTCGGTGAAGCGCGGCTGGACCGCGTAATGGCCGACCGGCTCGATGGTGTCGATGCTGACCTCGCGCTTGCCGACCTGCAGCACTTCCTGCCCGGGGCCATGGCCGCGCACTTCGGCCGAGGGCGAGTAGACGCGCAGCAGTTCGCAGGGCAGGCGAAAGCGCTTGCCATCGGCGAACGCCACTTCCAGGATGCGCGACTGCTTGTGCACGACGAGCTGCGTCGGAGTGGGGGTAATGCCTTCGGTTCGGGCCATGGATCCGACATGAGGGTGAAGTGCCGTCGATGGTAGCTCGATTTTTCCGGGGACTTCGCTCACCCGGCTGGCAGCAGGGCGATGCGTTCGTGATCGAGTCCCTGTTCGAGACACCCCGTCACCTGCCATGCCTGAACGCCTCGCTCAGGCGAGTCGATCCAGACACCGGCTGCGCCACGCCAGGTACCGCGTTGCACCAGCAGACTGCTCGGCTCGCCCGGCACATCGACGCCTGGGGCCTCCAGCAACCAGGCCACCTGCATGGCCGCCTGCCCCGATTCACTCACGCTGGCGTCGCGCCATCGAACCCTGACCGGGCGCGGCACGCCCTGCCAGAACCGCACACCCAGGTCGTGATCCCCGGCCGGTGACGCATCACCGACCCGCTGGCACAGACTCACCACGCGTCCGGCCAGCGCCCCCGAAGGGCCCGCCCCAGGCCGTCCAGAGGGGCGCCGACCCGACGCGGGCGGCGATGGCGGCAGGATCACGACCAGCTGACCGATCTGCAGGGGCGGCGAGCCGCCTGTCCGGGTGAACACCGCGCGATGCGCGTCGACCCCTTTCCACAATAGCGGCTGCTGCCGTGCCGGCACGACGCCGTCCTGCGCCGCATCCGGCCAGCCGAAGCAGGCCGAGACATCGGCATAGGGCGGGCGCATGAGCGGACCCAGCACCTGCTCAGCGCCCCATGCCTTCAGCAGCCGGGGGACGAGCGTCTCGCTGGCGTGCGACTGCAGGCGCTGCAGGACCGCACGGGTATCCAGCCGCACGACATGCTGGCGCGACACCCGAAGCGTCGGGCCGAGGGCACCCGGGCGAGCATGCGAGGCGGAATCGATGCTCACCCCCACCTCGGCACAGCCGTCCATCGCGTGGCGCAACGCCTCTTGCCGCTCACCCGCATCCAGGCCCAGGGGTTCGAGCAGACGAAGCAGCAGGGGCAAGGTGAACCGCGCCCGTGGCGAGCAGGCCCGGCCCCACGCAGCAGGCGCGTCGCGCGCCGCCCCGGGGCCCACGGCGAAGGCTTCATCGAACACGCCGACCCGCCACAGCGGCAAGGCCAGTACGCACAACTCGTCCCACTCCTTGGCCGGCAGGGCCACCTGCACGCTGGTCGCCACCACCAGCAGCAAGGACTGCATCTCCAGGGCACGCACCTGCGCCAGCAAGGCGCGTGGGGTCGGATGCATTTCGTTCGAACCGGCCGGCGCATCGGACTGCTCGCACAGGTCTGCGTGAATATGCCGCAGCAGGTCGCGACAGCGCGTCAAGGCCAGACGATGCACTTCGAAGCGGTCGGTATCGTCGAGCGGTAGCGGAATCTCTCCCGAGTGCGGACTCAGCACGATCGCCTCGATCGCCTCTCGCAGTTGCGCACACAGCGCTTCGACTGACACCAACCGGGCCTGCGGACAGGCGCTCGAGGCCGCAATGCGCTCGAGTGCCGCGCAGAGCAGGCGCAGCCGGGCTCGCGCATCGAGCTCCGCCGAGCCATGACGTGCCGGCGCGAAGCGGCGAGCGGCCAGGCCGGTGCGAAGGAGATCGAAAAACGACGACATGGACGCATCCTGCGAGCGCCTGCACCACCCCGCGTTGACATTCATCACGGTTTGGTCAGGCACACCAAGAATGCGCGCAGCGCCCCCTCACACGGAATCAGGGCCTGTCCGAGCGCAACTCAGGAAATGCCTGAGTTCTCGCCGGAGCCGGTCGTCAGACCTCGATCCGATGGGCCAGCCGAAAGCGCGGATTTTCGAACCCGCCGGTGCGCATCGGGTAGCCGCGCGGATTGCACACCACCCGACAGCCCGAGGCGAAATAGTCATGCGAGCTGTGCGTGTGCCCGTGCACCCAGAGGTCGGCGCCGATCAGCAGTTCGTCGAGATTGCTCACGAACGCGGGGTTGGACGGTGCCGCGGCATAGTCGGGCGACACCGAATGGCCACTGGGCAGGTGATGGGTGACCACCACCCGGGCGCGAGTCCGCCTGGGCTCGGCCAGCTTCGCGGCCAGCCAGCCGCGCGCGGTGTCGTGCAGCACCACCGAGTCCTCGGGACGAAAGGCACGCACGGTGTCGGGCGACTGCGGATCGTGGGTTTCGATGCA
>JBILSK010000127.1:0-6116 GCA_044372165.1 Burkholderiaceae bacterium
CAGCACGAGATGCACCCGCGCAAACAGCACCCCGTCGATACGCGCCAGGGTGCCCGAGAGGTCTTGCGACAACGCATAGAGATATCGGGCGCGCTCTTCAGTGGGCGAAGAGATCAGCCCATCCTTCTTGAAGACCTGGCCCATTCCGGCGAAATGCTCGCGAGGCAGCCCCATCGACCTCAGCGTGTCGATCGCGTTGGCAGCCCGGGCCGCATCGACCCGTACGCCAACATTGCCTTCCTTGCCCGCGACCTTGCTGGCCGGAATGCCGGCATTGAGCAGCGCCGCGATGACCTCGTTGGCATCCGGCTCCGGGATGGATGCGAGCAGATCCACAGACGAACCGCAGGCCGACACGACGCCGGCCACCACGGCACTGCACACCCATCGACTTACGCGGCCAGACGCGCCTTGCCGGCGAAAGCGAGCAGGATCGTGCCGACCATCATCGGGACAGGACGTCGCACTCACTGCGTCTTCAGGATCTGATCGAGGTTCTGGGTCGAGCGCGAGATGCCCTTGCCGAGCAATTCGTACTGCACACTGGTCTGGATGAGCGTGACTTGAATACGAAGCATCTCGCTGGTGGTGAGAATCGGCTTGGAGACAGTGCTGGCCACTTCGCTCCAGTTGCGATTGATATCGGCCGATGCCGACTTCAGGCCATTCAGAATGGCGTCGCCCAGCGAGGTGGGCGCAGCGGGCTTTCCGGAGACGACAGCGACAGGCTCACCATTGACCGCCGCCATCCTGGCCGCAGGCACAGAAGCATCTATCGGCGCGGAAGCGCTCGCCACTGATGCCGCATCGGTCGCCACCGGCACCGCGGCGAATGCCTCCCGGAAACGATCAATATCAAGTCCCGAGGCGGCGGGTCGGGCCACGGGGGGGGTGACGGACACAGCGACTGCGTTGACGGCTTCGATCACGGCAATTCCAGGAGTTCGGGCCGATCAGATGTCGCCGGCCGCCCACAGTATAGGGCTCGGCCGAACAACTCATGACAGGCAACGCGGGTCATTCGTGACCCATTCCCAGCAGACTTGACGCCAGACGCCCACCGGGGCCGCCGGGATCGAGACCCCGGGCGTCCCGCAGCGCCTGGCGGCTGGCTGCCTCATGGCGTGCCGCACCCAGCGCCAGGCCGAGCCAGGCGAGCAGAACGGCGCGCTCCTCGCGCCGCCCTGGCTGCACGGATTCACCGACAGGCGCCTCGCCCACCATGCGCAGCCCTCGCTCCAGTGCCTGCACCGCGCCTGGGGCATCCAGGCCGTTCAGACAGGTCGCGGCCTGGCCGACATACGGAAACGCGCGATCGGGTCTGAGGATTTCGAGTGCATCGAACAGTCGGGCAGCCTGTCGATGCAGCGAGGCTCCGGTCGCCACGAAGCCCAGTGCATTGAGCAGACGGATGTCGGCCGAAGAGAGCGGCTCAGTGTCCATCCTGCGTCAGTTCGAGCAGCACCTGGACACGTGCCGCGGTCGTGGCTTGCGACGCATCCGACTGACAGCAGGCTTGAATCAGGCTCAGGACATCCCGTGCCAGACTGCGATGCCCCAATGCGAGCATCGCCTGCGCGACCGGGAGCATCAAGGCGACGTTGGCAGGCTCGACCTTGAGCGCAAGGCTGTGAAAGGCCAGCGCCTCGGCGTGCTGCCCCATCCCGGAAGCACTTTGACCCAGCCCATCCAGAAACCGCGCCTGGGAAGGATCAAGGCCTATCAGCAGACTGAACAGGCGGTGCGCCTCCTCGAAGCGTCGATGCAGAAGACTCGAGCTGGCCAGACCATAAAGCGCTTCCAGCGCACCCCGATCCGTCGGCGGTCGTGACGGACTGCGGGCGACTTCCTCGAACAGGGTCAGCAAGTCGATCGAGGCATCGGCCGAAGCGGCCTGCGGCACGGGGGAACTCATCGAACAGCCTCAGAAATTGTTGGCAATCTTGTTCTCGGTACTCAGCATGGTCCGGATGATGTCCTGGAGCATGTCGCGCACCGCCCGCAATTCGTCTCGGGACGCTTCTTCGGCGGACTGGGCTGCCTGTTTGTAGGAAGCCGCCCGCTGAGCTTGCGCAGCATCCTCCTTGGCGTCCGCATTGATGTAGCCGGCCTGCGCCGAACCGATCGCTCCACCGACCTTGCTGACCCCTTCCGCAATCTGCGTACCGGTCTGCACGCGAGTCGACTTCAGGTTGACCAGGTTCAGGTCGGCATCCAGACCCTTGAGCACCTTCTGGCTGTTGGCATCGGTCAGGTCGATCGCCTTGATGTCATCGGCAAGGCCCTTGGTCTGGCTGATTGCACGCGTGGAAGCGCCCAGGTTGACTGCATTCAAGCCAATGCTGGCCACCGAAGTCGCGATGGTCGTCACCATCTCGGTCGTGGCCGCCTTGATCATGTTGGCAACCTCGTTCATCAGGTTCTTCATTTCGCTTTCCTGCAGCGCCCACTTCGCCTCGTTCTGCGCCTTGCGCATCGACGCGGTGATCATGGAGATCACCTTCATCAAGGTGCCCAGACTCGGGTTCTCCCAGTCGATCGAGTCAAACGCCGCCTTGATGTCCGACGGGCTGGGCATCGGATTTTCGGGCGAATCGACGTCCGCGCCTGGTGGGTTGCCAGGCATGAAGGTCAGCGCGTCCTTGGGCACATGATCGACCGACACCTCGGCCTCGACGGCGCCCGACCCCGCGGGCGCGGCGCCCTGCGTACCCGGGCTGGCGAGACCTTCGGGGCGAAAACCCTGAGGCACAGGTCGAGGGGTGAAATCGTTCGTGATGGTCATGACCACAGGACTCCTTTCCGCTGCTCGATGAACCGCCCGTAGGTCAGGCGATCACTTGATTCAATGAATTGATGCCGTCGAACAGATTGCCAAAGGCTGGATTCCAGCCAAGCAGGGTCTTGTTCAGGTCTTTCCAGCCTTGCGTGGCATTTTCACGCTCACCCGACATGTCCTGTTGCACCGTGTCGAGGAAAGACTGGAGAAGTGGGCTCAATTGATTCAGGGTGGACCGGATCTCCTCGGGTGATGCCCCACCCTGTTCCATCCAGGTCTTCACCGAACCGCTGGCCACCTCCGCGATCTGGTCCAATCCGCCATACGCCATGGGATCACCGCCACCGGACAGATACCCGTAGAAATTCTGGCCGAAGGCAAAGGCGGACGCCCCGGCAGTCGCGACCACCGCCGCTGCGTCGGGCTCGACTCCGGTGGCCAGGGCGATTTCACGCACCGCGTTGGCCACTCGCTCCGGCGGAATCTTGTGCTTGCCCTCGGAGGCCACCGCCAGGGCGATATCCCCTCCGAGGATCAGCAAGGGTACGCTGACTTGGGCGATGGTCTGCGCCGTAGCCGCCTCGACGCCCATCTGCTTCAGCAGGTCGGCCACGATCTGGGTCATCAAGGCATCGACCTGAATACCCGATTCGCGCAGGACCGCCGCAGCCGCCGTCATCAGTTTCGGCGCCAGGGCCGGCAGGTCGCTGGCCAGGGAGGCCCCGCCAGTGGCCACGGCAGTTGCCACCACCCGTCCAACCTCCATGGCCAGCAGCGCCGTGCCGTCCGGATCATTGGCCATCGCCTTGGCCGCACCTTCGGCGATCGCCTTCAGAAACTGGCCCAGATCACCCTCGAAGGCGCCCGCCGCGTTGCGCGCGATGTCCCGCGAGATCAAGGAGGTGCCACGGGACGCCAGGGACTCCAGCAGCGGCTTGATCGACTCCTGACGGCTCTCGCCGGCAAGAAAGCCGGCCAGCAGGCTCAATCCGTCCGTCCCCATCAAGGCCAGGTCGGCTGCGGGGAGTTCGGGCACGCCAAGGGCACGTGTCACGAAGGTCGCCACCTCCGGCAGGTGCCCGATGAACGAACCCGCTTCGCGACCGCGTGCACCCTCGCTTCCCGCAGGGCCATCGACCGAGGGGGAGGTTCCGAGCGCGTGGAAAAACGGGGTGCTGCCGCCGATCGTGCTCATGGTCTCGTCCGAGGGTGGCGCATCCAGTCCATGGCCATGGCTAGTGTCACGCCATCGGTGCAGCGAGATTGGCCGCAATCTGGGATTGCGTGCCTGCCTGATCCTGCACCGCGTCCGAGGCTCGCTCCATGGCCTTGGCGACCGCTTCCTGATCGTCTTTCGCCGATGCGATGAACATGTCCATCATCTGCTTCATCTGGTCCAGCAGTGCGAGCACCTTCTTGAAATCGGCCTGTGCCAGAGCCGCATCCCGTCGGCTGACCGCAAGACTGATGTCGGTTGAGGCCTTGCCGATCGATGCCCCGGCCTCGACCATGTTGACCCCGCTCCTGACGCGGCTGACCATCGCCTTGGTCTGCATGATCTTGTGCGTCAATTCGATGGACTCGTTGACGAACTGGCCCGCCTTGGCGAGCTTGCTGGTCATGACGGCCAGACCAACACCCGGAATGGCTGCGCCCGCGACGATCCCCACCACGAGGTCGGTCACACCGTTGGCGATGCTCTTGACCAGCTTGGCGGTTTCTTCGTCCGCACCAAAGACCTCCGTGGCCACCCAGGCGGCGAGCTTGCCGATCGGGTTCCAATCGATGGGATCCAGGCCCTTTGCGACGCGAACTTCGTTGACGATCTCCATCACCACGCCGGCCGTGAGGTAGGCACCGGCCGCCATCAAGCCGACGCCCGCCAGTGCGCCTACCCCACTGGCACAGGCCATGGCGCCCAGCACCATCGCGCCCACGCCGACCACGGCATTGACCACCTTGGACACCCAGCCGAACAGCTTGCCCCAGAATCCGGGCTCGGCTTCTCGCGCCTTGCGCTGGGCCTCGAGCAGCGCCTTCATCTGCTCGTCGTTGACCTTGGCCTGATCCTCCTTGCGCATGCGGATCTGCCCCATGGTGCCCTTGCTCACCGCATCCATGGCTTCATTGAACAGATGGGTCGCGATGACCATCGCATTTTCCGACCCCAGACCCGGTCCGAGCAGGTCCGTCACCGCATCGGGCAGAGCGGGGCGCACACGCCCGTCGGGACCGGGCTGGAATTCGCCGCCGCCCACGAGCCCTTCACCCAGCGCAGCCAGGACATCTTGCAAGGCGTTCTGCGCAGTCTCTGACAGCGCACCGGATGCGGCTACCCCGGCATCACCGCCATCGGCGCCCTGAACCCCACCCAATCCTCCTCCCAGCAGAGCCCGGAAGGCCTCGAGCCCTGGATTCGGCGGGCCGCCGACAGCGGTCATCGACCCGCCTCCGGCCTGGCGCCGTCAGGCGGGCTACCTCCCGCGGCCGCATCGCGCAGGGCACGCTCGACGATGTCCAGCATCGCGGTCGCCCGAGTCTTCACAGCATCGTGACGATCCGTGCGGCAATGCTTGATGACGATGTCCAGAGCATCGCGCGCATCGCCAAGCTGCCCCAGCGCAGCAAGACATTCAGCCGTGTGAAAGGTCGGCAACGGGTCGGTCATGTCGAACACCGAGGCGGCCGAATACCAGGTGATCGCCTGCTCGAATTCGCCCAGCATCTGCTTGCACGAGCCGAGCGCCTGAGCGAACCGCCGGTCATACGGGTTGTTCATCGCAAGGAAGGCGAACACGGTCGCCGCCTCCTTGAATTTCGATTGGCCATACAGGTTGTGGCCAATGAAGTACATCGCCTCGTAGTGCTGCGGCGTCAGGCCTCGTACCTCGCCCAGTGTGCCGCCCTGCATGAGGTGCCCGACCACCCGGTCCCACAGCGCTGAGCCATCCGGGCTTCCGGGTGCGTCCGCATCCGGGCCGGGTTGCCTGATTTCAACCATCGCCGATGACCTCAGCGGGTCATGTTGCTGACAATGGCGCCGTGCTTCTCGTTGAAGTTACGCACCAGTCCGCTGAGCATTTCCTCGACAGTCTTGAGCTTGCCCATTGCCTGCTGCAGTTCGATCTGCTTGAGCTGGGAGTCGTTCGCCAGGGCGTCCTTCTGCTGATTCAGCTGGGCCGTCCAGGCGTCGATGCCATCCTTGGTGAGGTCGCCCACGGCCGCGCCCATCGGGTCCTGATTGGCACCGTTGTTGAACCCCGCGGAATGCATCTTGCCAGCCATGTCGATCTGGCTGTTCCAGCGCTGGGTATCGGCCGACGACATGTTCCAGGAG
>JBILSK010000128.1:0-6097 GCA_044372165.1 Burkholderiaceae bacterium
CTGAACACACCGCGCTCGTTGCGCGCACCGAAGGTGGCCGCTTCACGCTGTTCGGGGTTGAGGCGCTCGAGCCAGGCCGGGGTCGAAGAGATCATGAGCCAGTGTTGCACGGCCATGGTCGATGTTCTAGCATCCGCCGCCATGCCCTACACCATCGGATTCATCGGCACAGGCGCCATGGGCGGCCTGATGGCCGACAACCTCATCGCAGCTGGCCACACGCTGCGCGTCTTCAACCGCACCCCGTCGCGCTGCGCGGCACTGGTCGAACGGGGCGCCACGGCCTGCGCCACGCCCGCCGAGGCCGCACAAGGCGCCGACTTCGTGGTCTCCATGGTCTCGGACGACGCAGCCACCGCCGAGGTGATGCTGGGCGCGCAGGGCGTGCTGCAGACCTTTCGGGGTCAGGCCATCATCGATTGCAGCACCAACAGCCCGACGATGGCCAGGGCCGTGGCCGGTGCCGCCGTCGAGCGTGGCACGGCGTATCTGGACGCACCGGTCTCGGGCAGCCTGGCCCAGGCCCGCGGCCGCGAACTGGTGTTCATGGTCGGCGGACCGGATTCGGCGGTGAGCGCAGCCATGCCGCTGTTCGAGGCGATGGGCCGCCTGGTGCGACACATGGGCGCATCGGGCGCAGGCGCGACCATGAAACTGATCAACAACATGCTCTCGGGCACCACGAACGCGGCCATTGCCGAGGCCATCTCGGTGGCTGAAGCGGCGGGCCTCGATCTGGCGCTCACTGGCGAAGTGCTGGCCGAGGGCGCCGCCGGCTCGCGACTGGTGAAGACCAAGATCCCCAAGATGGCGGCACGAGACTTCTCCGCACAGTTCCAGCTGGGGCTGATGGACAAGGACCTGCGCTACTTCCTGGACCTGGCCCGCGAACTGGACCGACCGGTCCCGGTGGCCAGTGCCGTACGCAGCCAGATGCAGGCAGCCCGCCGTGCCGGCCTGGGCGAGCAGGATGTGTCGGTGATCTTCTCCTGGGTCTCGGGCAAGGCTGCCCGCAAGGACTGACTCAGGCGGCGTTCTGGCGGGTCTTGTGGCGCTTGCCGAGCAGCACCGTGTAGCCGTGCGGGCCGTACTGCTCGCGGTGCACGGTACCTGCCGGCACATCGACCACCTGGCCGGGTCGGTAGGTTCTTGACTGGCCGTCGATGGTCAGGGTCAGCTCGCCGGCAAACACCAGGCCCAGCACATCGAAGTCGTGCGCATGATCCTCGTTGCGCACGTTCGCCTTGACCTTCTTCGTCTCGACATCGTCGAAGCCTTCGATGTGCAGTCGCGACTCGAAGGTGTGGCGATCGACTTCCGGCGGGCTCTCCTTGCCGGTGTAATGCGCCGGAAAGCGCACCCTGACCCAGTCACCGTCGCTGCGCCAGGCCATGCAGGTGTCCGCCAGCACCGGGCGAACGGGCGCCGGTCCGCCATAGGTCTTCTGGCGCGCTTCGCGCATCGACTGAAAAGCCACGGTGGCCATCTGCTGCAGCATTTCGCGAATGTGGGTGCAGGTCTCGTTCTGCTGCAGACGCTCGCCGACCGCCTTCAGAAACCCCTTGCGGATCGACAGGCCGACCAGGCGCTCGAAGTTCGTGGCACCGGTCTGGCAGATCTCGTGCGGATGCGCGTCGGCACGCGCCTTCATCTCGCGAATGACACCCTCGGCATCCACGGTCATGGTCACCACCATGTCGTGCATCAGGTCGCCGGTCTCCAGGGCACCGCCCGGCCAGGTGGCCATGCGGTAATGCTTCTGGTCGGTCAGGCGTGCGTCGACATCGAACAGGCCGTCGGATCGGGCAAAGCCGTCGATCTGGATGGTGCGGGTGTGCAGCGGGGTGCGAGTGACGGTCATGGCAAGGACTCTGGCAGGCCGTCATTCAATCATGGCGGCTCACCGGGTGCGGTCGAAAAAGGCGCATTGTGCCTTCGCTGGCCTGATTCATCGTCACAGCCCTGCTGTACATCGGGCCGGTCCGGACCGTTTTTCTGCTCGGAGCCTCGGTGGAGCCCCGTCAGTTCGGTCCCGTCAGTCCAGCCCTTTCTGTTCGGCCAGCACCGTTTCGGTGAGATCGAAGAAGCGCTCGTAGAACGGACCAGCCGGGATGGTCTCGCTGGCCACCTTCACCAGGGCCTCGCTGCTCTGGGACACCGGCACGGAAATCGAGCCGAAGGGCGCGACGCCGACGCTCGCTGAAGTGCTGGATTTCTTGAGTTCGTAGCGATCCTGCACCGCACTCACGAACATCGCTGTGGTCGGTTGCGTCTTCGCGGACGACGCACAGACCACGTTGAATTCGATCTGCACATGGCTTTCGCCTTCGGTCTGGAAGCGCTTGTGCGCCTGGACCTGCTCGGCGTTCGAGCTGGTCGCCACGATGTAGCCCTGGCTGAGCAGAGCGCGACGCGCGGCATTGCAGGTGTCCGTGGGCGAAGCGACGAATTCGCGCGAAAAGCCCGACGCCGCACTGAAGGTCTCGCGCTCGTAGACCTTGGGCGGCGGCCGATTGACGAAGCGCGGGGTGAAGCAGCCCGACAGCAGCGCGGCGACCATCGGCACGACCACGAACAGGCCGACCCGCTGCCGAGTGCACGAGCGCCTCGGCAGCCATCTGACCCGCTGGACCGTCGCCCGCATCACCCGACCCTCAGCCCAGCAGTTCGCGCGCAATGATCTCGCGCTGGATTTCGGAGGTGCCCCCGAAGATGGTGTAGGCCCGTGCGTTCAGGTATTGCGAGACGATAGGGCGCACCGCGTCGGCCAGACCGGCGGGCGAGTCCTGGGCATCGAGGGGACGCGCCGCCTCCCAGGCGAGCGCATCGGCGCCGATCAGTCGCAAGGCGAGCTTGGTGATGGCCTGATGGATTTCGCTCCAGCGCAGCTTGAGCATGGACGACACGGTCGAGCCCGGGTTCTGGCCCAGGGTCAGGTTGGCCAGAATCCGCAGTTCGGTGGCCTCCAGCGCGTCGATATCCAGTTCGATCTGCGACATCGCGATCGAGGCGTCCGGGTCGGCCGCGATGCGGGCAGCATCGCTCAACCGATGCAGCCGCTCCAGCGCGCCGCGCAGTCGACCCGAGGTCATGGCACCGCCCCGCTCGAACTCGAGCAGGTACTTGGCGATGGTCCAGCCCTGGCCTTCCTCGCCCACCCGCGTCGACAGCGGCACACGCACGTTGTCGAAGAAGACCTGGTTGACCTCGTGATCGCCACTGACGCTGCGGATCGGGCGAATGGTGATGCCCGGCGTCTTCATGTCGAGCAGCAGAAAGCTGATGCCGTCCTGCTTCTTCACCGTCTCGTCGCCGGTGCGCACCAGCGCAAAAATGCGGTTGGCGTAGTGCGCATGGGTCGTCCAGATCTTGCTGCCATCGATCTGGTAGACCTCGGTGCCGTCGTCCTGCTTCACCCGTCTGGCGCGAGTCTTGAGCGACGCCAGGTCCGAACCCGAGCCAGGCTCCGAATAGCCCTGGCACCAGTAGTCCTCGCCCGACAGCATGCGCGGCAGGTAGTGTGCCTTCTGCTCGGGCGTGCCGAATCGCATGATCACCGGACCGGCCATGCGCAGGCCCATCGGCGACAAGGACGGAGCCCCCGCCTGGGCGCACTCGGTCTCGAAGATCCAGCGCCGGGTGATGCTCCAGCCGGTGCCGCCGTATTCGGACGGCCACAGCGGCGCCACCCAGCCGCGCGCATGCAGCAGTTTCTGCCAGCGCTTGCCGGGTTCCGGGTCGGAGAACACAGAGGTGTTCAGGTGCGTGGCCCGCACCAGATCGGGCGTGAGATTTGCCTTCAGAAAGGCGCGCACCTCGTCACGAAAGGCGAGATCGTCTGCATCCAGGTTCACATTCATGGTGTTGTGTCCTTTCTCTTCTCAGGCGGCCAGCGGTCGCAGGGCAGCATGCCGACGCAGATGCCATTCCGCCGGGCCGAACATGGCGTCCAGCGCCAGCTGTCGCTTGAGGAACAGGCCGACCGACAATTCCTCGGTCACACCCATGCCGCCATGCAGCTGGATGGCCTCCTCGCAGACGCGCCGGGCCAGCAGGCCGACCTTGGCGCGGGCGCCGGCCGCCTTGCGCGCCCGCAGACTCGCGGAAAGCTGCGGATCGGACAAGGCATGGATCGCTGACAGCGTCATCGAACGCGCTTCCTCGCAGGCAATCGACAGATCGGCCATGCGGTGACGCAGAGCCTGGTTGACCGACAGGGCCCGGCCGAACTGCACCCGGGTCTTGAGGTATTCGGCGGTGGTGCGCAGCAGCACATCCATGGCCCCGACCGACTCGGCACAGCACACCACCAGCGCGTCGTCGCAGCTGCGCTCGAACTGCGCCCAGCCTGCACCACTCAGCCGCGCGCCAGCCTCGAGCTTCACGCCCTCGAGCACCAGCCTGCAGACGCCCGCGCCATCCACGGACTCCAGCGGCGTGACCGTGAGGCCCGCAGTCTGGCGCGGCACGATGAACAACCCCACCTCGTCCGAGCCGTGAAGGCGCGCGCCCACCAGGAAGGCATCGGCCCGCGCCCCGCCCGCCACCAGATCCTTGCGGCCATCGAGCACCCAGCCCTCACCGTGCAGCTGCGCCCCTGTCGCCAGGCGGGCGCTGCGCCAGTCGGTGCCGCGCTCGAGCACCGCCGGCACGAGCTGCTTGTCACCCCGTGCGATCGCGGCCAGCCACTCGTCACGCGCAGCCGTGCTGCCGGAAGCGGCCAGCAGGCCTGCGGCCTGGATCACGACCGGCAACCAGGGATCGACCACCGGCCCCGTGCCCAGCGCCTCGGCCAGCACGCAGGCATCGATGAGACCTTGTCCCAGTCCACCCTGGGCCTCCGGCACGGTAATGCCCAGCCAGCCAAAGTCGGCCATCTGCTGCCAGCGGGCAGCGGCATCGCGCTGTGTTGCATCCCCTGCCACCCAGCGGACGGCGCTGTCGCGCAACATCTGCTGCTCGGTGCTTGTCTCGAGGCTCATCGTCGTCTCGCTCCCACGGTTTCTGACATGCACGTGGATCATACCGTCGCAGGCCATCTGCCACGCCCGGGGCGATCCGGGATAATCGACCGACGAAGCCAGGCAAGGCAATCGCCTGGCTCGCCCCATCCCTCAGGAGACCCGGATGTCCCAACCCGCATTCGAAACGCTGCTCTACGACGTGCAAGACGGCGTCGCGACCATCACGCTCAACCGCCCCGACAAGCTCAACGCGTTCAACACGCTGATGCGCGACGAGATCATCACCGCACTGGATCACACCGACGCCGATGACGCCGTGCGCGCAGTGATCTTCACCGGTGCCGGTCGCGGCTACTGCGCGGGTGCCGACCTCTCTTCGGGCGGCAACACCTTCGACTTCGCGGACCGCAAGGACGCGGCGCGCGACAAATACAAGGTGGGCGACGTCTATCGCGACGGCGGTGGCCTGGTCACTCTGCGCATCTTCAAGAGCCTGAAGCCGGTGATCGGCGCCATCAATGGCCCGGCGGTGGGCATCGGCGTGACCATGCAGCTGCCGATGGACATCCGGCTGGCCTCGACCCAGGCCCGCTTCGGTTTCGTGTTCTCGCGCCGTGGCATCGTGCCGGAGGCGGCCTCGACCTGGTTCCTGTCACGCGTGGTGGGCATCCAGACCGCGCTCGAATGGTGTTACACCGGTCGCGTCTTCGATGCCCAGGAAGCGCTGGCCGGCGGCCTGGTGCGCTCGGTGCACGAACCCGATCAGCTGCTTCCCGCGGCCCAGGCCCTGGCCCGCGAAATTGCACAGAACACCGCACCGGTCTCGATCGCCATGACCCGCCAGATGATCTGGCGCATGGCCGGGGCCGACGATCCGATGCGCGCGCATCGCGTCGACAGCCGGGCCATCCAGGCGCGCGGACGTTCAAACGATGTGAAGGAAGGCGTCAGCTCCTTCCTGGAAAAACGCCCGGCCGCCTTCCCCGATCAAGTCTCCAGGGACATGCCCGACTTCTTCCCGTGGTGGGACGAACTGCCCTTCGAGTGAGTGCTGGCCGGGGCTCGGGCTCGTTGCCTGAACCGTGACCCTGCGTGATACATTCCGCCTCCCCGTCAGCCGTACCTGGCGACGG
>JBILSK010000129.1:0-6032 GCA_044372165.1 Burkholderiaceae bacterium
CGCCCCCGATCGCGACTATGTCGTCCACATCGAAGCGCCGGAGTTCACCTGCCTGTGCCCGCTGACCGGCCAGCCCGACTTTGCCACGCTGGTCCTGGACTACATCCCCGACCGCAAGAACCTCGAACTCAAGGCGCTGAAGCTGTATCTCTGGTCATTCCGGGATCAAGGTGCCTTTCATGAAGCCGTCACCAACCGGATCCTGGATGAGATGGTGGCCGCCACGCACCCCCGATTCATGCGCCTGACCGCGCGCTGGTATGTGCGCGGTGGCATCTTCACGACGGTCGTGGCCGAGCACCGCAAGAAGCGCTGGACACCGGCGCCCCGTGTCGATCTGGGTAGTTTCCCCGCTGAAGCCTCGACGCGCGGTTGATGTAATTCAATAAGTTACGAGATTCTCTTGAATCATCTTCTCAACTCACTGCCGCCCTACCCCTTCGAGCGCCTGAGGGCGCTCCTCAAGGGCGTGGACGCGTCGGCCGACCATTCCCCGATCTCCATGTCGATCGGCGAGCCCAAGCATCCGGCACCTACCCTGGTGCGCGAGGCCCTGGTGGGCGCGCTCGACGGCCTGTCGTCCTACCCGCCCACGCTGGGCGGCGAGCCACTGCGCCGGGCCATCGCGGATTGGCTGCAGCGGCGCTACCAGCTCCCCGCCATCGACCCCGCCCGCCAGATCCTGCCGGCCAACGGCTCCAAGGAGGCCCTGTACTCGATCGCCCAGGTGGCGGTCGATGTCCGCCCCGGCGAACCGCAGCCGGTGGTGCTGCTGCCCAATCCCTGCTACCAGGTCTACGAGGGTGCTGCGCTGCTGGCGGGTGCCCAGCCGTATTACGTCGATCAGGGGCCGGAAAACGGCTTCGCGCTGGACTGGTCCTCGGTGCCGGAGGCCATCTGGGCCCGCGTGCAGCTGGTCTACGTCTGTTCGCCCGGCAACCCGTCCGGTGCGGTCGTCGATCGAGCCCAGTGGGCCGAGCTCTTCGCGCGCTGCGACCGGCATGGTTTCATCATCGCCGCCGACGAGTGCTACTCGGAAATCTACCCGGACGATCGCCACCCGCCAGTCGGGGCGCTGCAGGCAGCCCACGAACTGGGCCGGCATGATTTCCGGGATCTGCTCGTCTTTTCCAGCCTGTCCAAGCGCTCCAGCCTGCCCGGCCTGCGCTCCGGGTTTGTCGCCGGCGATGCCCGCCTGATCGAGAAATTCCTGCTGCTGCGCACCTACAGCGGTGGCGCGATGAGCGCCACCGTGCAGACCGCCTCGGTCGCGGCCTGGCGCGACGAAGACCATGTGATGGAAAACCGCCGGCTGTACCGGGCCAAGTTCGATGCGGTGCTGCCCCTCCTGCAGGAGGTCCTGGACGTCCGGGCGCCCGCGGGAGGTTTCTTCCTGTGGGCCCGCGTGCCGGGCGGCGATGATGCCGCCTTCGCCCGCGGCCTGTTCGCCCAATATAATGTGCTGGTTTTGCCCGGCAGCTTTCTGGCCCGCGAGACCGAACGCGGCAACCCCGGCGCAGGCTTCGTGCGCATCGCGCTGGTCGATGGCCTGGCCGCATGCGTGGAGGCGGCCCGGCGCATTCGCGCGTTTGCCGCTGGATCCTGAGCGGTGCACGCCCGGACCCTCAGCTTTTTCCTGCTTATCTGACTCGACCCCACCCGAACCGACACAGCGACATGAGCGATCTGAAGACAACCATCGAACAAGCCTGGGAACAGCGTACCGAGATCAGCCCGGCGAATGCCCCTGCCGTGGTCCGCGAGGCCGTGGAGCACGTGATCGCGGAACTGAACACCGGTCGGGTGCGGGTCGCCGAGAAATTCCAGGGCGACTGGGTGGTTCACCAGTGGATCAAGAAGGCCGTGCTGCTGTCCTTCCGCCTGGAAGACAACCGGGCCATGCCGGCGGGCAGCCTGCAGTTCTATGACAAGGTGCCCACCAAATTCGAAGGCTGGAGCGAGCAGGACTTCGCCGCCGGCGGCTTCCGGGTGGTGCCGCCTGCCGTCGCGCGCCGGGGCAGCTATATCGCGCGCAACGTCGTGCTGATGCCGTCCTACGTGAACATCGGCGCCTATGTCGACGAAGGCACCATGGTCGATACCTGGGCCACGGTCGGCTCGTGCGCACAGATCGGCAGGAACGTGCACCTGTCGGGGGGCGTCGGCATCGGCGGGGTGCTCGAGCCCCTGCAGGCCAACCCCACCATCATCGAGGACAACTGCTTCATCGGCGCGCGCTCGGAGGTGGTCGAGGGCGTGATCGTCGAAGAGAACTCGGTGCTGTCCATGGGCGTGTTCATCGGCCAGAGCACCAAGATCTATGACCGTGAAACCGGCGAGATCCTCTACGGGCGCGTGCCGGCGGGGTCCGTGGTGGTGCCGGGCTCGATGCCTTCGGGCGACGGTCGCGTGAACCTGTACTGTGCGGTCATCGTGAAGAAGGTCGACGCCCAGACGCGCGCCAAGACCGCCATCAACGACCTGCTGCGCGGCGACTGACGTCGTCGCCCTGTCTGCCTTTCTCGAGGCCCTGCCATGGCAATGGAGCGACTGCTGGCCCTGATGGGCGAAAAGCGGGCCTCGGACCTGTACATCGCTGCCGGTGCAGCGATTCAGATCAAGATCAACGGCCAGATGATCGCGGTCAACCAGCAGCGACTGGACCCTTCGATGGTCGAGACGCTGCTGCGCGAGGTGCTGCCCGAGGCGCAATGGCTGCGCTTCGAGCAGGACAATGAGCTCAATGTCGGCTACGGCCTTCGGGGCGTCGGCAGTTTCCGCTTCTCGCTGTTTCGCCAGCGGGGCAGCCCGGCGGCCGTGATCCGCTACATTCCCGGCGAAATCCCGGCCCTCGATACCCTGGGCCTGCCGCCCTTCCTCGCCGAGGCGGTGCTGGAAAAGCGAGGCCTGGTGCTGGTGGTGGGGGCCACCGGATCGGGCAAGTCAACCACACTGGCGTCACTGGTCGACCACCGCAATCACCGGCTGCCCGGCCACATCCTCACACTCGAGGATCCGATCGAATACACCTTCCGGCATCGGCGCTCGCTGGTCAACCAGCGACAGATCGGCACCGACACCGCGACCCTCGGGGTGGCCCTGCGCAATGCGCTGCGCCAGGCGCCCGACTGCCTGATGATCGGCGAGATCCGCGACCCGGAATCGATGGCAGCGGCCATCGCTTACGCCCAATCGGGCCACCTGGTGCTGTCCACGCTGCATGCCAACAACGCGGTGCACGCCCTGAACCGGATCGTCAATTTCTTCGCCCCGGAAAATCGCCGGGTCATGCTGGCCGATCTGGCGGTGACCCTGCGCTGCGTGATCTCGCAGCGGCTGGTGAAGAACAGTGCGGGTGGACGCACCCCGGCGGTCGAAGTGATGCTCAACACCACCCTGATCAGCGAACTCATCGAACAGGGACGCGTGTCCGACATCAAGGACGCGATGGAAAAGAGCCTCACGCCCGGTACCCAGACCTACGAACACGCCCTGGTCGAACTGGTCCGCAACAAGCGCGTGGCACTCGATGACGCGCTGGCGCAGGCCGATTCGCCCACCAACCTGCTGTGGCTGCTGGAAAACGCCGACAGCCTGCCCGTCGGCTCTGGCGCCGCACTGAGCCCAGCCTCCGGCGCAACGGCTCACGGGTCGCCCCTCCATGGTGCTGCGCCCGGCGGCCTGATGCACGCCCCCCACGCGTCGAGTAGCCGTCCTGTCGGCGATGCCAGCTCGTTCAACGATTTCCTGCTCAACATCTGATGACCTCTGACGCGCGCCTCTACGGTATCGACACCTGTGATCAGGTCCGCAAGGCGCGCGCCTGGTTGCGCGCCCGTCAGGTGCCGTTCGTGGTGCACGATTTCCGGCGCGACGGCCTCGATGCCAGCCTGCTGGCCCGCTGGCTCACCCGATTGCCCTGGGATGCACTGCTCAATCGGCGCGGCCTGAGCTGGCGCCAGCTCGATGCGTCCCGAAGGGCCAGCATCGTCGATCAATCGAGTGCAGCAGAGCTCATGCTGGAGATACCCACTCTGGTGAAACGCCCGGTCCTGGAGTTCGGCGACCGTATCCTGGTGGGCTTTTCGGAGCCGCTCTACCAGGGACTGTTCGCACTCGACGGACCGGCCAGCACCGACGCCCAGCGCTGATCGACTGCGCGAATCGCCCCCCCCAGATCGACCGCGCTGATCTGCTGCAACAAGGCCTGCGCGTGCGCTGGGCGGCGCGCGGTCCCCCCCCCCTTTCCTCACCTCACTCGACGCTCACTCCAGGACCGCCCCGATGACCGATTGCCCCGTACGCGCCCTGACGGAAGATCTCATCCGACGACGCTCGGTCACGCCCGAGGATGCCGGATGCCAGGTGATCCTGGCCGAACGCCTGGCCAGGCAGGGATTTGTCTGCGAGCCCATGCGTTTCGGTGTGGTGGATAACCTGTGGGCGGTGCGGCGCGGCGCGCGCCCGGGGCCGTTGCTGGTCCTGGCCGGACACACCGACGTGGTGCCGGCCGGACCCCGGCAGTGGTGGCATGCTGATCCCTTTGAACCGACCGAACGCGAGGGCATGCTGATCGGTCGCGGGGCGGCCGACATGAAGGGCTCGCTGGCCGCCATCGTGGTCGCCATCGAGGAATTCGTTGCGGCACGCCCCGACCATGCCGGCAGCATCGGCGTGCTGCTGACCTCGGATGAAGAAGGCCCGGGCATCGATGGCACGGTGAAGGTGGTCGAGACCCTGCGCGCCCGGGGTGAGACGCTCGACTACTGCATCGTGGGCGAACCCACCTCGGTTCGAACGCTGGGCGACATGATCAAGAACGGTCGCCGCGGCTCGCTGCACGGGCGGCTCACGGTCAAGGGCATCCAGGGCCATGTCGCCTACCCGCATCTGGCGCGCAACCCGATCCACGATCTGGGCCCGGCCCTGGTCGCCCTGGTGGCCGAGCACTGGGATGCCGGCAACGAGTACTTCCCGCCCACCACCTGGCAGGCCTCCAATATTGCGGCCGGCACCGGTGCCGACAACGTGATTCCAGGCGAATGCACGGTGCAGTTCAATTTCCGCTTCTCCACCGCCAGCACGGTCGAAGGACTGAAGGCACGGGTGCATGCCCTGCTGGATGCCCACGGCCTGGACTACGAGCTGAACTGGACCCTGTCCGGGCTGCCCTTTCTCACGGCCCGCGGTGCCCTCACCGATGCAATCTCCGGCGCCATCGCGGCAGAAACCGGCGTGCAGACCGAGTTGTCCACCACCGGGGGCACCTCGGACGGGCGCTTCATCTCGTCGCTGTGCCGCGAAGTGATCGAGTTCGGCCCGCCCAACTCGACCATCCACAAGAGCAATGAAGCCATTGCCATCGATTGCCTGGTGCCGATGAAAAACATCTTTCGTCGCACCCTCGAGACCTTGCTGCCTTGACCGATCCCTCCTTGCCCTTTCAGCGGGCCACGCCTTCCCAGGACGAGGTCCGAGGTTCGCTGCAGACCGTGCGGGATCTGGTGCGTCATGCGCTCAGTCGCCTGCGGGCTGCAGGCGTTTCCGGCGGACACGGCACTGACGACCCCTTCGACGAAGCCGCCTGGCTGGTGCTGTGGTCGCTGCACCTGCCGCTGGACAGACTCGACCCGATGCTGGACGCGCGCCTGACTCCCAGCGAGATTGCGGCAGCCTGCGCGCTGATTGAACGTCGCTGCACCGAACGGCTGCCGACCGCCTACCTGACCGGCGAAGCCTGGCTGCGCAGCGTGCGATTTCTGTGCGATGCCCGCGCCCTGATTCCACGGTCGCCGATCGCCGAGCTGCTCGATACCGGTGCCCTGGCACCCTGGCTACCGGATCCGGACGCGGTGAACCCCATCCTGGATCTGTGCACGGGTGGCGCCAGCCTGGCCATTCTGGCGGCGCAGGCCTGGCCCGACGCGCAGGTCGTCGCGGCAGACCTGTCTGCCCAGGCGCTGGCCCTGGCGGCCGACAACCTCGCGCTGCACCACCTCGCCGAACGCATCACCCTGCGCCAGGGTCACCTG
>JBILSK010000130.1:0-6012 GCA_044372165.1 Burkholderiaceae bacterium
AATCCGGTCGATCTCGGGGCGATGCTCCAGGCGCTGTGCGCTGGTCTGGAAACGCGGATCGGCGCCGTGTTCGGGCAGGTCGGCCAGGCGGGTGAAGATCTGCCAGAACTCGTCGCGCGGAATGCCCAGACTCACGAAGCCGTCCTTGGCCGGGAACATGCCGAAGGCGGCAATCAGGGGATGGCCATTGCCTTCCGGACGCGGGACGGTGCCCGTGGCGCTGTACTGGAAGACCAGGCGTTCGCACACCGCGAGCACGGCATCGACCATGCCCACATCGACGAACTGGCCCTGTCCGGTGCGCTGGGCATGCCAGCAGGCGCTCACGATGCCGTAGGACAGGAACATCGCGGGCACGATGTCGCCCAGGCCCGGGCCGACCTTGGTCGGTGGGCCCCCCGGCACGATGCCGGTGATGCCCATGATGCCGCCCATCGCCTGGGCCACCGGGTCGTAGGCCGGCCAGTCGACATAAGGACTCTCGCCCGAGCGCTTGTCGCCGAAGCCCCGCAAGGTGCCGTAGACCAGTCGCGGATTGACCTCGCGAAGCGTCTCCCAGCCCAGACCCAGCCGCTCCATCACGCCGGCGCGGTAGTTCTCGATCAGCACATCGGCAGATCGAACCAGCTGCAGCAGGACATCACGCCCGGCCTGCTGCTTCAGGTCGAGCACGATCGATTCCTTGTTGCGGTTGGTCGAGGCGAAATACGAGCCGAAGGCGCCGTCTTCGAACGAGGTCGCACCGGGCAGGTGCGGTCCGGTGCGCCGGGTCTGATCGCCGCCCGGGGGCTCGATCTTGATGACCCGGGCGCCCTGATCGGCCAGCATCATGGTCGCAAACGGCCCGGCGAGCATCATGGTCAGGTCGAGCACCACCAGGCCCGCGAGCGCCCCCCGGGGCGCGGCAGGCCCGTCGGGTGCGGCAGTGGGCCCGCTCATGGATGAGTCCCTCGCACGTGAATCACCGGTCGGCCCAGTGACTCTTGCGCTTGAGCAGCACCCGGCGCTCGGCCTCGACGCACAGCTTGTCGTTCTGATTCACGCCGTAGTGCTTGAAGTGAACGATGCCGGCATCGGGACGATCGCCGTCCTCGACCGCCAGCACTTCGCTGTAGGCATAGAGCGTATCGCCGTGAAACACCGGGTTGGACAGCCGGATGTTGTCCATCGAGAGCTCGCTCAGGGCTTGCTCGGCCGTGTCCTGTGCCGCCAGTCCGATGACGAAGGACAGGTTGATGCCGCCGAAGACGACGCGCTGCGCAAAGATGCCGCCGCCGTTGGTCTTCATGCGGTGCTCGTTGAAATGGCCTTCGGCGGTGTTCATCACCATGTTGGTGATCAGCACATTGTCCATTTCGGTCACGGTCTTGCCGCGGGCATGCGCGAACAGTTGCCCGGGGCGAAAGTCCTCGAAGTAGTTGTTGGGGCTGGTGAGTTCGGAGGCCTTCACTGGGCGCCTCCCTTCTTGCGGGTCTGCTCGAAGGCGCGGTCGGCAATCATGCGTTCGATCTCGGACTTGCCCAGCAGATTGTTGGCGATGATGCGCTGCTGGATCTCCGAGGTGCCCTCGAAGATCTTGGTGAGGCGCGCGTCGCGCCAGTAGCGCTCGACTGCATGCAGCTTGGTGTAGCCCGCGCCGCCATGAATCTGGATCGCTTCGGAGGTGACACGCTCGGCCATCTCGGAGGCGAAGTACTTCACCATCGAGGCCTCGGTGTCGCAGCGCTTGCCTTCGTCGATCTGCGCACAGACCTGGTAGAGCAGGGCGCGCGCGGCCTCGATCTCGGTGGCCATGGTGGCAATCTTGAAGCGGATGGCCTGGTACTCGGCAATCGGCAAGCCGAACTGCTGGCGGTCCTGGGCATAGGCGATGGCATCTTCCAGCGCGCCTTGAGCCAGGCCGATGGCGCGCGCCGCGGTGTGCGCTCGAGCCCCTTCCAGGCCGTGGGTCATCATCAGGAAGGCCTTGCCTTCGTCGCCCATCATGCAGCGAGCCGGAACACGGAAGTCATCGAAGGCGAGCTCGAAGGTCTTCCAGCCGAAGTAGCCGATCTTGGGAATGGGGTTGCCGGCGATGCCCTTCGGGAAGGTGCCGCGCTCCTTCTCGATCATGAAGGCCGAGATGCCCTGCCAGCGCTTGTCGGCGCTGGGCGGCGGTGCGGTGCGGGCAAACACGATCAGGTAGTCGGCGCCGTCGGCAAAGGTGCACCAGTACTTGTTGCCGGTGATCACCCAGTCATCGCCGTCGCGCACGGCACGACACGAGATCGAGGCCAGGTCCGACCCCGTGCCGGGTTCGGACAGCGAGGACGCATTGAGGAATTCGCCTCGGCACACGCGGGGCAGGTATTCGCGCTTCATCGCCTCGGGCATCGACTTCGCGATCCAGCCGCCCTGGCCGCGCGCCACGATGGAGGCCACCGACATCCAGCCTCGGGCCAGCTGCTCTGCAATCAGGCAGTACTCGAAGATGCCCAGACCCAGGCCGCCGTATTCCTCGGGGATGGTGATGCCGAAGTAGCCCATCTCGGTCAACTTGCGGCGCAACTCCATGGGAATCTCTGCGTCCGGGCCGTCGAGCGCATTGGCCACCGGCAGGACTTCCTTCATGGTGAAGTCGCGTGCGGCGTCGCGGATCATGCGACGCTCCTCGGTCATGTAGCCTTTTCCGTCTGCGCTGTTCAGAGTCATGCTCGGGTCCTCACGAGATTGGAGCGTTCATAGGTCAAGACCGTTTCGCCATGCTGATTGGTGCCGACAGTCTTCCAGGTGACGATGCCGTAGCCCGGTCGCTTGTCGCTCAGGCGTGCAGCCAGCACTTCCGACTTCGCACAGAGCGTGTCGCCCGGGTACACCGGCTTGCCGTAGACGAGCTTGTTGACGCCCAGAAACGGGCCGCCGCCCTCCGACAGATCTTCGACCGTCAGGCCGAAGACGGTGTTGAACACCAGCAGCGGATTGATCGGGCTGGTCGGATGGCCGTGGGCGACCGCGAAGGCGTCGTTCGTGTAAGCCGGGTTGTAGTGCAGTGTCAGGATGCTGAAGGTATGGCTGTCTGCCTGCGTGACCGTCCTGCCCCAGTGATGGGTGAAGGTTCTCCCGAGGGTGAAGTCCTCGAACCGGTTGCCGCGACGCCATGGGAGGGCGTCCGCCTTGAGCGCGGCGACTTTGCTGTCTGTGGTCATTCAGTCTCCCTGATGATGGGCTCGTCGCCGAGCGGCGTCGGCGCGAACTTTCCTGGTGCACCGGCACACGGCGCATCGGTCATCATCATGGTGTGCGGCCGAACTTCGCGGCAAGGGCGTCGGCTCAAATATCATCCCTGTGATCGTCGCCTCCGCACGCCCGTCACCGCTTTCGGAATCGCGTGTCCTGACGGTCGCGGCCCCGATCGAGGGCTGTGCCGCGCGCCGCAGGGGCGGCACAATGCGCCACCCCTCCATGGCACGCCGCCCATCCCCGCCCGTCATCCTCCAAGGCCCGAACGTCATGTCCTCCGTCACCTCGCGCCCGCATCGCTCGGCGCTGTACATGCCTGCCAACAATGTCCGCGCCATCGACAAGGCCCGGACCCTGCCCGCCGATGTGGTGATCTTCGATCTCGAGGACGCGGTCGCACCCGATGCCAAGGAGAGCGCGCGCGCCAATCTGCTCGAGGCCTTCCGGCAGGGTGGGTTCGGCGCCCGCAAGCTGGTGATTCGAGTCAACCACACCACGACGCCCTACTTTGATCGGGACGTCGAAGTGGCGGTGGCCTGTGCGCCAGATGCCATCCTGGTGCCCAAGGTGTCCAATGCGCAGGACATCGCGACGTCCTGCGCGGCGATCTCCCGCCATGTGCCCGCAGGGACACGGGCCCCTGCGCTGTGGGCGATGATCGAGACGGCCGAGGCCTTGACCGGCTTGACCGCGATTGCGCAGGCGGGTCAGACCGCCTCGGTGCCGCTCGAGTGCCTGGTGGTCGGAACCAATGACATCGCCAAGGAAACCGGTGTCTCGACCGGCGCCGGGCGGATGTACCTGCTGCCCTGGTTGATGGATATCGTGCTGGCGGCCAAGCGCCATGGTCTGGTGGTGCTGGACGGCGTGTGGAACGACTTCAAGGACATGTCCGGCTTCGATGACGAAGTGCGTCAGGGCAAGGGCATGGGCTTCGATGGCAAGACCCTGATCCATCCGACCCAGATCGATCTGACCAACAGCGTGTTTGCCCCGACCGCCCGGGAGATTGCGGACGCGCATGCGGTCGTGGCCGCCTTTGCCCGGCCCGAGAATGCGGGTGCTGGCGTGATCAATCTCGAGGGGCGGATGGTCGAGCTGCTGCACCTCGAAATGGCGCGCCGCACCCTGAGCCTGGAGACGGCGATCCGCGCCGCCCAGAGCGCCTGAAACGCCCCAGCCGACGCGGGTCCTCAACCCGGGCCGAGAGCGATCGGCCGGTAGTAGGGCGTGTCACCCAGCGCATCGACCCGCTTCCAGAAGGCTTCGCCTGCCGCCAGACCTCGGCTGTCCTTGGGCGCGGCTTGTCGCCACATCGCCCAGGACTGCGGGTGCAAGCGAATGGCTTCGCTGAACTGGGCCTGAGCCTCGTCTTCCTTGCCCTGGCGCAACAGGTGCTGACCCAGTCGGAAATGCGCATGGGCTTGGGCAATCGCCGGGTCGGGTCGTTCGAGCCGAGCGGCGATCGCTGCTGCATCCAGCGCATGAGGGCTGTCAGCGCCGTGCCGGGCCCAATCGCGGATCGCGTCGAGATACTGCGTCTTCACCCGAACGCGCTCGGCCATCACCGCCTCGGGCAGGGTGAAGGCCACGCGGTCCATGGCTCGAAAGCCATCAGTCGAACCCGCAGTTTCGGGCGGGCGCACGATGCGTCCGGCTTCGTCGATCCACACCGCCTGGGGCACGTTGACCAGGTTGTAGAGCTCGGCCAGATGATGCTCGCGATCGATCAGGCAGGGATAGGTCGGCTTGGCCGCTTCGATCCAGGGGCGAGCAGCCTCGGGCGTATCAAGGGCAACCGCGATGACCACGAAGCCCAACGCGGAGAGTTCGTCATGCAGGACCTGCCACACGGACAGATCAGTGCGACACCCTCACCAGGACGCCCAGGTCGCCAGGAAAACCTTGCGACCTCGGTAGTCGGACAGTCGGTGCAGGCGGCCGTCGAGGTCGGGCAGCTCGACATCCGGTGCTTCGAGGCTCTCGAGTGCCTGCGTGCGGGCTCCAGCGCCGGTGCCCAGCACCCAGACCGACCCGTCGGCCGAGTGCGCCACCGGATGACCGAGTTGGCGCCAGGTGGCGGCCACATCCAGCTGATCGCCGCGCACGAGTTCGGACGCAGCCTGACGGGGCAGGGGAACGCAGTCTGCATCGCGGCACAGGCCTTCGGGCTTCCAGGTCCAGCCAGTGGCCGGTTCCAGGTCGTCGCGGTGCAGCCAGAGCGAATCGCCCGCTGACTGCGCCCGGGGCAAGGCGGCTTCACGCAGGTCGTGAAGGACGGTGATCATGGTGAGGTTCTCCTGTGGGCTTGGCGAATGGTGCGAGTAGCGTCCGGTTCAGAATAACCGGGCCCGCGAGCCGCAGGGGAACTGTCCTCGGCAGGTGTGCAGGCTCCTGCGCCATGGCAGCCTGGGCGCAGCTTCGTGCGCCCTTCGCATGCCGTGTCGCGCACGTTCCGAAAACCGACGGTTTCATCGACACGCGACCGCTTTCCAACAAACGCGAATCCCCCTTGGACACAAGGGTTTGCGTATCGCCCCTGTTACACCCTACACAATTAGTGTGTGTGGTCAGTGCATTAATGCACAAACACGGTGCATTCGCGTCGAGGCGGATCAACCTCTCCTGAGTGTCCGGGGTGGGGTGCACCGCTCCGCGAATTGCCCTAGCTGATGGTTCCGTCCTTGATTCCTGTTGATCCGCTTTACTTGCTGCAGTGGCATTTCGGTGCGATCGGGCGGCTGGGCAATCCCCTACTGGCCAGCACTCTGGGCATCGAGCGGATCTGGAGTG
>JBILSK010000131.1:0-5947 GCA_044372165.1 Burkholderiaceae bacterium
TCAAAGCGGGTGTCGGTGCTGCGCGAACATCGTGCGGCGCTCGAGTTCCCCACCTCGACCCTTCAGCCGATCAGCAGTCAAGGCTCGCGCCTGACCAGTCTGTCCTGATCGACCGACCGATCGAACCGCCCAGGCACAGGAGAGCAAGAGTGTCAGCAATGCAATTGCCGGTCTATCTGGATTATTCGGCGACCACCCCGGTGGATCCCCGTGTCGTGGATGCCATGGTGCCCTGGCTCAGCCAGCGGTTCGGGAATCCTGCCTCGCGCAGTCACGCCTATGGGTGGGATGCCGAGAAGGCGGTCGAGGTCGCTCGCGAGCAGGTCGCCGCGCTGGTGCACTGCGATGCCAAGGACATCGTGTGGACATCGGGCGCCACCGAGTCGATCAATCTTGCGATCAAGGGAGTGGCAGGGTTCTACAAGGACCGCGGCCGCCACCTGGTGACCGTCAAGACCGAGCACAAGGCCACGCTCGACACCATGCGGGAACTCGAACGCGAAGGCTTCGAGGTCACCTACCTTGACGTACTTGAAAATGGTCTGCTCGATCTGGCGGCGTTCGAAGCCGCGCTGCGTCCTGACACGATCCTGGTGTCGGTGATGTACGTGAACAACGAGATCGGGGTGATTCAGGATATTCCCGAGATCGGTCGGATCTGTCGTGAACGCAAGATCTTCTTTCATGTGGACAGCGCTCAGGCCACCGGCAAGGTCGACATCGATCTGAGCAGCCTGCCGGTCGACCTCATGAGTTTCTCGGCTCACAAGACCTATGGCCCCAAGGGCGTGGGGGCGCTGTATGTGCGCCGCAAGCCTCGCGTGCGTCTGGACGCGCAAATCCACGGCGGTGGCCACGAGCGTGGCATGCGCTCCGGCACCTTGCCCACGCACCAGATCGTGGGCATGGGCGAGGCCTTCCGGATTGCTGCTGCCGAGATGGCCATCGAAAACGAACGCATCCGCATGCTTCGTGATCGGCTGTATCGCGGGATCACCTCGATGGAAGAGGTCTATGTCAATGGCGACATGGAGCGACGGGTGCCGCACAATCTGAACATCAGTTTCAATTACGTCGAGGGGGAGTCCCTGATCATGGCGGTGAAGGATCTGGCCGTCTCGTCGGGATCTGCCTGCACATCGGCCAGCCTGGAGCCGTCCTATGTGCTGCGTGCCCTCGGTCGCAGCGACGAACTGGCACACAGCTCGATCCGCTTCTCGGTGGGTCGGTTCACCACCGTCGAGGACATCGACTTCGCGGTGGCCCTGCTGCGCGATAAGGTGGGGCGACTGCGCGAGATGTCGCCGCTGTGGGAAATGGTCAAGGAAGGCATCGATCTGAATTCGGTGCAGTGGTCTGCACACTGACAGGACAACAGAAGGAACCGACATGGCATACAGCGACAAGGTCATCGACCATTACGAGAATCCGCGCAACGTCGGTGCGCTCGACAAGGCGGATCCCTCGGTCGGCACCGGCATGGTGGGGGCGCCGGCCTGCGGCGACGTGATGAAGCTGCAGATCCGCGTGAACGCAAGCGGCGTGATCGAAGATGCACGATTCAAGACCTATGGCTGCGGTTCGGCCATCGCCTCGTCCTCCCTGGTGACTGAATGGGTCAAGGGCAAGACCCTGGACGAGGCCATGACGATCAAGAACACGCAGATTGCCGAAGAACTCGCGCTTCCCCCGGTGAAGATCCACTGCTCGATCCTGGCCGAGGACGCGATCAAGGCAGCGATCGAGGACTACCGGACCAAGCATGCGCCGGCGGGTGAGCAGCCCAAGGCTGCTTGAACCGAGGGAGCGCATCCATGGCAATCAGTCTCACCGAGGCGGCTGCACAGCACGTCTCCCGTTACCTGGAGCGGCGTGGAAAAGGGCTGGGCCTGCGCCTCGGGGTCAAGACCACGGGCTGTTCAGGCCTGGCCTACAAGCTCGAGTACGCCGATGAAACGCTTCCCGAGGACGTGAGCTTCGAGAGCCACGGGGTGCGGGTGCTGGTCGATCCACGCAGCCTGGTCTACATCGACGGCACCGAACTGGATTTCGTGCGCGAAGGCCTCAACGAGGGCTTCAAGTTCAACAACCCGAACGTGAAGAGCGAGTGCGGGTGCGGCGAGTCGTTCAAGGTCTGAACGGTGCGCGGCTGAGCTTGCAGACGAGGCGGCCAGGGGCGACCTGAGCGCCGCCGCTCTTGTGTCTGGCGCCAGGATCCATGGATTTTTTCAAGAAGAACCACTTCGAGTTTCTGGGCCTGCCCGAGCAATTCGAGCTAGACGCCGAACAGCTGAAGCAGGTCTATCGGCGGCTGCAAGCCGCGGTGCACCCGGATCGGTTCGCCAATGCAGGTGCTGCCGAGCGCCGCATGGCGATGCAGTTGGCCACTCAGGCCAATGAAGCCTACCGGACGCTGAGTGAGCCCGGGCGCCGCGCAGCCTACCTGTGCGAGCTCAAGGGTGCGCCGATCCGCGCCGAGACCAATACCCAGATGGCGCCCGAATTCCTGATGCAGCAGATGCAGTGGCGCGAGGAGCTCGACGATGCTCGGACCACCCGAGACCGTTCGGCACTGAGTGGCTTGTCAAAGTTGCTGTGCGATCATCGGGCCCGCCTGCTCGACGAGATCGGCGGAGCGATCGATCGCGATCATGATTTCAACCGTGCCGCAGACGCGGTACGCAGATGGATGTTCGTCGACAAGTTCGGTGCCGAAGTGGCGGCTGCCGAAGACGGACTGAGTGCCTGAGCCCAGGCACCGAGGAACCCGATGGCCCTGTTGCAGATTTCCGAACCCGGGATGTCCCCGGAACCTCATCAACGCCGCCTGGCTGTGGGCATCGATCTGGGGACCACGCATTCGCTGGTGGCTTCCGTGCGTTCCAGTACCGCGGAGACCCTGAATGACGAGTTGGGACGCCCGCTGCTGCCCTCTGTGGTCCGATATCTGCCCGGCGGTGCGGTCGAGGTCGGGCATGTGGCCTGGGAGTGCGCCTCTGAGGATCCGCGCAACACCATCGTCTCGGTCAAGCGCTTCATGGGCCGCGGCCTGGCGGATGCGACGCGATTCAGCTCGCCTTACGAGTTTGTCGATGCGCCCGGAATGGTCCGACTGCGTACGGTGGCGGGCGATCGCAGCCCGGTCGAGGTATCTGCCGAGATCCTGCGAGCGCTTCGCGAGCGTGCCGAGGCCGCCCTGGGGGGCGAACTGGTCGGTGCAGTGATTACGGTGCCGGCCTATTTCGACGATGCCCAACGTCAGGCGACCAAGGATGCCGCGCGCCTGGCCGGGCTGGAGGTCTTGCGCCTGTTGAACGAGCCGACCGCAGCGGCGATCGCCTACGGTCTGGATCACGGTTCGGAAGGGCTGTATGCCGTCTATGACCTGGGCGGCGGCACCTTCGACATCTCCATTCTCCGACTCTCTAAAGGCGTGTTCGAGGTCATGGCGACTGGCGGGGACACCGCCTTGGGTGGCGACGACTTCGACCGACGGTTGGCCGAGCATTTCATGCGCGAAAACGTCCTGACGGATCTGCCGCCGGATGACCTCAGGCGCGTCCTGAAGGCCGCGCGGCTGGCCAAGGAGCTGCTGAGCTCACAGCCGAGCGCATCGATCGATGTGCGTCTGTCGAACGTGGGCGCGCTGTCGACCTCGGTCACGGTCGAGCAGTTCCATGCAATGAGTGAAGACCTGCTGGCCCGCACGCTGGATTCGACCCGGCGTGCGCTGCGTGATGCGGGCGTGACCGTCGCCGACATCGCGGGTGTCGTGCTCGTGGGTGGCGCCACCCGCATGCCGCAAGTGCGCGATGCGGTCGGACAGGTGTTCGGCAAGCCCGCACTGATCGACCTCGATCCGGACAAGGTGGTGGCACTGGGCGCTGCGATCCAGGCCGACTTGCTGGCCGGCAATCGCACCGCCGCCGATGGCGACTGGTTGCTGCTCGATGTGATTCCTCTGTCGCTGGGTCTGGAGACCATGGGTGGCCTGGTCGAGAAGGTGATTGCCCGCAATGCAACCATCCCGGTGTCGCGTGCGCAGGAATTCACCACGTTCAAGGATGGCCAGACCGCAATGGCCCTGCATGTGGTGCAGGGCGAGCGCGAGCTGGCCGCCGATTGCCGTTCGCTGGCGCGATTCGAATTGCGTGGCATTCCGCCCATGGCGGCTGGAGCCGCCCGCATTCGCGTGACCTTCCAGGTGGATGCGGACGGTCTGTTGTCGGTCTCGGCCCGGGAGCAATCGCAGGGCATCGAAGCCTCGATCTCGGTGAAGCCGTCCTATGGTCTGTCCGACGACGACATCGCGCGCATGCTCAAGGAATCGTTTGGTGCAGCCGAAGTCGACATGCAGGCGCGAGCCTTGCGTGAGCGACAAGTCGAGGCTGACAGACTGCTGGCGGCGACGCAGGTTGCGCTGGAGGCTGACGGCGACCTGCTGACTGCCGACGAGCGCAGCGTTGTGCTGGAGCTGATGCGCGCGCTCAAGACCACCGCGCAAGGTATCGAGCCGATGGCCATCGAAGCCGCGGTGGGTGAACTGGCTCGCGGCACCGAAGCATTTGCGGCACTGCGGATGGACCGTGCCGTCCAACAGGCGCTCACCGGCAAGCGCCTCGATCAGATCGGGTAGGTCATGACGCTCATCACCGTATTGCCTCACGAAGTGCTCGCACCCGAAGGGGCTTCCTTCGAAGCCGTGGCGGGACGCAGCCTGTGTCAGCAGCTGATCGACCACGGCATCGACATCGAACACTCCTGCGGCATGGTGGCTGCCTGCACCACCTGCCACGTCATCGTGAAGGAAGGGTTCAACCGGCTGCCACCGGCGAGCGATCGGGAAGATGACATGCTGGACAAGGCCTGGGGCCTGACCTCCACCTCGCGTCTGTCATGCCAGCTGGAGCCGGACGTTGATCTGACGATCGAACTGCCCAAGTACACGATCAACCATGCACGCGAGTAGCCCATGAAGTGGACCGATACGCTGGACATCGCCCTGGCACTGATCGACACCTACCCCGATGTCGATCCGACCACTGTGCGTTTCACCGACCTGCACCGCTGGGTGTGCGAGCTCGAAGGCTTCGCTGATGAACCCAAGCGTTCGGGAGAGAAGATCCTGGAGGCCATCCAGCAGGCCTGGATTGACGAGCGCTGAGGCGCTCGTCCGTACTGCACGAGCTCAGATTTCCCGCTTCAGGGCGGGAAACAGGATCACATCCCGAATGCTCGGACTGTCAGTCACCAGCATCACCAGGCGATCGATGCCGATGCCGCAGCCGCCGGTCGGGGGCATGCCGAACTCCAGCGCGCGCACATAGTCGGCGTCATAGAACATCGCTTCCTCATCGCCTGCTTCCTTGGCTTCGACCTGCTTGCGGAATCGCTCCGCCTGATCCTCAGGATCATTGAGCTCGGAAAAACCGTTGGCGATTTCGCGTCCGGTGATGAAGAGTTCGAAGCGTTCGGTGATGCCGGGGCGGGTATCGGACTCTCGGGCCAGCGGAGAGACTTCCACCGGATAGTCGACGATGAAGGTCGGCTCCCACAGTTCGGATTCTGCGGTTTCCTCGAACAGGGTCAGCTGCAATGCGCCTACGCCCGCCTGCCGATGGCGCGGCTCGTTCATGTCGACACCGAGGCGCACGAGTTCTGCGCGCAACCAGACGGGATCGGTCAGCTGCGCGTCGGTGTAGCCCGGCGTATGACGCTGGATGGCCTGGGTGATCGACAGCCGTGCAAAGGGCTTGCCCAGGTCCAGTTCACGGCCCTGATAGCTCAGCAACGTGGTGCCCGCAGCGGCACGAGCCGTCTCGCGAAGCACCTGCTCGGTGAAGTCCATGATCCACCGGTAATCGGCATATGCCGCATAGAACTCCATCATGGTGAACTCGGGGTTGTGCCGTGGGCTGATCCCCTCGTTGCGGAAGTTCCGGTTCAC
>JBILSK010000132.1:0-5943 GCA_044372165.1 Burkholderiaceae bacterium
GCGCCAGCAGTAGACCAGAGGCTTCCAGTCACGGTCGCAGTGTGCGAACCGTGTCTGCAGCAGTTCGCCGATATTGTGCGACACCAGCGCGGCCCCGAGGCGCTTGGCTTCGAAGGCGCCTTGTTCCGCGTTGATCGTGCCGACCTGGGCACGTTGCGCATCGTCGAGGACCGGTGCGTTGAGTGCACCGGGCAGGTGGTCCAGCGCAAACTCGCCCGGACTGCGCGCGTCGATGATGGCGTCGAATCCATGCAGGCGTGCCACCACCTCGTTGATGGGCAGAACGATCTGATCCTTCATCGCGTGTCTGCGGACGCAGCGATGGCGATCAAGCTGCCGTACACTTGGGGAAAACTGCGGATCCCATGAAAGTCTTCAATCTTGCGTGCGAGCACGACCATTCCTTCGAAGGGTGGTTCGGTTCTTCGGACGACTACGATACTCAAGTCGCCCGAGGCCTGCTTGAGTGCCCGGTCTGTGCGAGCCGTTCGATCCGCAAGCTGCTGTCCGCGCCGCGGCTCAACCTGTCTCATGCCCGGCCGCCTGCACCCCGACCGGGTGCCGACGCGCAACGAGCGTCGACGCCAGCAGCCGCCTCGACTGGGGGCGTTGCGCCCGATCCCCGGGCCGTGCAGGAGATGCTGTTCAAGATGGCCCGTGCAATCGTCGAGAACACCGAGGATGTCGGCGACAAGTTTGCCGACGAAGCACGCAAGATTCACTATCAGGAAGCACCCGAACGCGCCATTCGCGGGGTCGCCACCGAGCAGGACGCGCGCGAACTGGCCGAGGAAGGCATCGACGTGATGGCCTTTCCAATTCCCTTGTCGTCCAAGGAACCGTTGCAGTAGGCCGCGTCATCGGGTGCTGATGAAAAACGCCCGAAGAAGCCTTGCGGTTTCTTCGGGCGTCGAGCGGATCCGCCGAAAAAGCGGGTCCAGCGTGGCGGCAGGCGATCAGGAACCGCGGGTGATCGGCATCTCGATGTGGTCGGCCGCACCCGGAATGGTCAGATGCTTGGCCAGTTCGAGCTTGGCGATCGCATTGCGGTGCACCTCGTCCGGGCCGTCCGCGTAGCGCAGGGTGCGCTGATGCGCGTACATGTAGGCCAGCGGGGTGACCTGGGAAATGCCGGCCGCACCGTGCGCCTGCATGGCCCAGTCGATGATCTGGCAGGCCATGTTCGGGGCAATGACCTTGATCATCGCGATCTCGGCCTTGGCGATCTTGTTGCCCACCGTGTCCATCATGTGGGCGGCTTTCAGGGTCAGCAGACGGGCCTGGTCGATCATGTTGCGCGACTCGGCGATCCGCTCATGCCAGACCGACTGGGTCGACAGCTGTTTGCCGAAGGCGACGCGCGAGCTCAGGCGCTTGCACATCAGCTCGAGCGCACGCTCGGCTGCGCCAATGGTGCGCATGCAGTGATGGATACGGCCCGGTCCGAGGCGGCCCTGGGCGATTTCGAAGCCACGGCCCTCGCCGAGCAGCACATTGCTGACCGGCACGCGCACGTTGGTGAGCGAGACCTCCGAGTGACCGTGCGGCGCGTCGTCGTAGCCGAACACCGTCAGATGGCGCTCGATCTTGATGCCGGGGGTGTCGGCAGGCACCACGACCATCGACTGCTGCTCATGGCGGCCGGCCTCGGGGTTGGTCTTGCCCATGACGATGTAGACCTTGCAACGCGGATCGCCCACGCCCGAGCTCCACCACTTGCGCCCGTTCAGCACGTAGTGATCGCCCTCGCGGCGAATCGACAGCTGCACGTTGGTGGCATCCGAGGAGGCCACGGCCGGCTCGGTCATCAGGAAGGCGCTGCGGATTTCACCACGCAGCAGGGGATCGAGCCACTGGCGCTTGAGCTCCTCCGAGGCATAGCGCTCGAAGGTTTCCATGTTGCCGGTGTCGGGCGCCGAGCAGTTGAACACTTCGGCGGCGAAATGGACACGGCCCATGATCTCGCACAGCGGGGCGTATTCGAGATTGGTCAGGCCTTCGGGCACGCGCTGCGAGAAAGGCAGGAACAGGTTCCACAGCCCGGCCTTGCGCGCCAGGGGCTTGAGGTTCTCGACCACTTGCGTGGGGACCCAGGCGTTGCCCGCGCGCCGATTGGCTTCGACTTCCTCGTGGAAGGCATGCTCATTCGGATAGATGTGCTGGTCCATGAAGGCGAGCAACCGGGCCCGCATCTCCTTGACCTTGGGGGTGTATTCGAAGTCCATCTTCAACTCCTTGTTCTGTGTCGTCGTGGGAAAGGGGGCGATCGCTGTCGACAGGGTCACCGGCGATCGCGAGGATCGGATCGGGCCTCAACGAACCTTCTGCGCGAACGCAAAGGCCATCTGGGCCAGCGGACGCACGCGGGCAGCCTGCTCGAGCGCCTGCGGGCTGGATGCCGTCCCGTCGAGGGCGCGCTTGACGATGCCTTGCAGAATCGCGGCCAGTCGGAACGCGTTGTAGGACAGATAGAAATCCCAGTGGCCGATGCCGGCGCGCCCGGTCCGTTCGCAGTACCGCTGGATGTAGCTGTGCTCGTCGGGGATGCCGAGTGCGGCCAGATCCAGTCCGGCAATGCCGCGGAATTTCTCCGGCGGGATGTGCCAGCTCATGCAGTGGTAGGAGAAGTCTGCCAGGGGATGCCCCAGGGTGGACAGCTCCCAGTCGAGCACCGCCAGCACACGCGGTTCGGTCGGGTGAAAGATCATGTTGTCCAGGCGAAAGTCGCCGTGGACGATGGAGACCTCGTCACCTTCCGGGATGTGCTTGGGCAACCAGTCGAGCAGGTAATCCATCTCGGGGATCTTCTCTGTCTCGGACAGCTGGTACTGCTTGGACCAGCGGCTGAGCTGGCGTGCGAAGTAGTTGCCCGGTCGGCCGAAATCGGACAGACCTGACTCCGTCACATCGACCTTGTGCAGGGCGGCGATCACACGGTTCATCTCGTCGTAGATCGCGGCCCGATGGGCCGTGGACATGCCGGGCAGGGACTGATCCCACAGCACGCGACCGTCGACGCAATCCATGATGTAGAAGGCACGTCCGATCACGTTCTCGTCTTCGCACAACCCGAACACCTGGGCGACCGGCACATCGGTTCCGGCCAGCGCCGCTTGCACCTTGAATTCGCGTTCGACCGCATGGGCCGAAGGCAGCAGCTTGGCGACCGGGCCGGGCTTGGCCCGCATCACGTAGCGGCGCTTGGGCGTGGTCAGGCGGTAGGTCGGGTTGGATTGTCCGCCCTTGAAGAGCTCGACCTCGATCGGCCCGGAGTAGCCTTCGACGTTGTCGCGCATCCAGGCCTCGAGGGCGCTGACGTCGAAGCGGTGTCGCTCCGAAACCGTGGTGGTACCAATGTTCTGATCGGCGAGCTCGCTGCTCATCCTGCCTCCCTGGGATCTGACCGAGCGCGGCAAGCAGGACGCGTGTGCCGCGCGAATCAACGGCATTGTACCGCGCCGGTGGGGGGCTCTTTCCTGCGCAGGATCAAGTCCTACTGTCCGGTACGGTCCCGCGGATCGGAGGTCGGTCTCAGTCGGCGTCCAGTGACTCGATGCGGCTGCCAAGCTCGATCCAGGTCTCCTCGGCGGCCTCGCGCTCGCGCAGCAGGGCGCCCCGCTCGCGGGCCAGTTCGCCGGCGGCCGCGCTGTCGCGATAGGCGTCGGGTTCGGCCAGGCGGGCGTCGATCTCGCCCAGGCGCTGCTCCATGTTCTCGAGCGCACGCTCGATGCGGGCCATGTCCTGCTGCAGGGGCTTCTTGAGCGCGGCGCGCTGCGCGCGTTGCTCGGCGGCAGCGCGGCGCTCGTCGCGCCGGGTTGCGGGGCTGACGGGCGCTGCACTGCCCGCAGGTCCGGATTCGGCACCCGCTGCAGTGCCATCGCCTGGGCGCTGCATCAGCCACTGTGCATAGTCTTCGAGGTCGCCCTCGAAGGCGTCCAGGCGCCCGTCGGCCACTCGCACGAACTGATCGACGGTTGCGCGCAGCAGGTAACGGTCATGCGAGACCAGCAGCAGCGCGCCGTCGAATTCGGCCAGGGCGTCGGCCAGGGCATCGCGCGTGGTGGCGTCCAGGTGGTTGGTCGGCTCGTCCAGCACCAGCAACTGCGGCTTGCCCCAGACCAGCATGGCCAGGGCCAGCCTGGCGCGCTCGCCTCCCGACATGGGGCCGACCGCCCGCGTGGCATCGTCACCGCGGAATCCGAAGCGGCCCAGCCAGTCCCGCAAAACCTGCTCGCGCTCCTCGGGGGCCAGCCGCGCCATGTGGGTCAGGGCGGAATCGTCTGCGCGCAGGGCGTCGACCTGTTGCTGGGCGAAGTAGCCGATGCGCACGGTGCGCGAGCGGTGCAGTTCGCCGGCCAGCGGCGCCAGCTCGCCGACCGCGGTGCGGATCAGCGTGGTCTTGCCGGCACCATTGCGTCCCAGTACGCCCAAGCGCGTGCCGCGGCCGATGGTCAAGGTGGCGCCGCGCACGATGGTTCGAGCGGGGCCCGACTCGCTGGCCGGGTAACCCACATCGACCTCGTGCATGCGGACCAGGGGATCGGGGCAGTCTCCCACCGGGGCGAAGGCGAAATCCACCCCTCGGGAGGCCCGCAGCGGGGCCAGGACCTCGATGCGTTCGAGAGCCTTCAGACGCGACTGCGCCTGTTTCGCCTTGGTGGCCTTGGCGCGAAACCGTTCCACGAAGGCGTGCAGATGAGCGATGCGGGCCTGCTGCGCGACCACCGCGCGCTCGCGTTGGGCCGCCCGTTCGGCGCGCGCCTGCTCACACGCCGAGTAGCCGCCGGCATAGCGCACCAGCTTGTCCTGATCGAGGTGCAGGGTGGCCTGGGCGACCCGGTCGAGGAAGTCGCGGTCGTGGGAGACCACGATCAAGGTACCGTCGCGCCGCTGCAGGCGCTTTTCCAGCCACAGCACCGCATCCAGGTCGAGGTGATTGGTGGGCTCGTCGAGCAGCAGCAGATCGCTGGGCGCCATCAGGGCCCGCGCCAGGTTCAGGCGCATCTTCCAGCCGCCGCTGAACTGCTCGACGGGGCGCTCCGATTCGTCCTGCGAGAAGCCCAGGCCATGCAGCAGCTCACGGGCGCGGGCGGTGGCAGAGGGGCCCTCGCACTGGATCCAGTCATCGTGGGCATGGGCGATGGCTTCGCCGTCGCCCTGGGCTTCGGCGCGGGCCAGGGCCTGCTCGGCACGCATCAGGGTGGTGTCGGCTTCCAGCACGAAGCGCCAGGCGGGCAGCGTGCTGTGGGGCATGGATTGCTCGAGGCGGGCGGTTCGCAGGGCCGGCATGTCGATGTCGCCGGCGTCCAGCGAAACTTCGCCTGCGATCGCCCCCAGCAGGGTCGACTTGCCACTACCGTTGTCACCGACCAACGCAACGCGCTCACCCGGCGAAATCACCGCGTCCGCATCGCGCAGCAGGATCCGGCTGCCTCGCGACAGCGTGATGCCCCGGATCCGGATCATGAGTCGAGCAGGGCGCCGGGGGCGAGCAGGGCCTCTCGGGTGACCAGCAGGATCTGGTCGTCGCCGGCCGTGACCGGCAGCCAGAGGAACTCGAGCCGTGGGAAGGCGGCCTCGAAGTGCTGCGCTTCATGGCCGATTTCCAGCACCATCACGCCGTCCTCGCTCAGGTGCTCGGCCGCGCCAGCCACGATCTCGCGCACCAGGTCCATGCCGTCCGTGCCGCCACCGAGCGCACCCTGCGGCTCATGCCGGTACTCGGGGGGCAGGGCGTCCATCGAGCTTGCATTGACATAGGGCGGGTTGCACAGGATCAGCGCGAAGCGCTCGCCGGCCAAGGGCGTCCACAGGTGACCCTGGCGCAGGGTGATGCGTTCGGCGAGGTGGTGCAGCGCGAGGTTGTCGGCCGCCAGGGCCAGCGCCTGGGCAGACAGGTCTGCCGCGACGACCTGCGCGTCGGGCCAGGCCTGCGCTGCCAGA
>JBILSK010000133.1:0-5932 GCA_044372165.1 Burkholderiaceae bacterium
CTCCGGGTCGTCGCCGTTCACATGGAACACCGGCGCCTCGATCATCTTCACCACATCCGAGCAGTAGATGGTCGAACGCGTGTCGCGCGGATCGGACGTGGTGAAGCCGATCTGGTTGTTGATGACGATGTGCACCGTGCCACCCGTGCCGTAGCCCCGCGTGAGCGCCAGATTCAGCGTCTCCATGACCACGCCTTGACCCGCGAAGGCCGCATCGCCATGCACCAGCACCGGCAGCACCTGTTCACCGTCGCGGTCGCCGCGTCGATCCTGGCGGGCCCGCGCCGAGCCCTCGACCACCGGATTCACGATCTCCAGGTGCGAGGGATTGAAGGCGAGCGACAGGTGCACCGGACCACCGGGGGTCGTGACATCGCTCGAAAAGCCCTGGTGGTATTTCACATCGCCCGAGGGGAGATCGTCGGCGTGAATGCCGTCGAACTCGGCGAACAGGTCCGCCGGCATCTTGCCCAGCGTGTTGACCAGCACGTTCAGACGCCCCCGATGGGCCATGCCGATCACGAACTCCTGGATGCCTTGCATGCCGCCGTGCTGGATGATCTCGTCCATCGCGGCAATGAAGCTCTCGCCGCCTTCCAGCGAGAAGCGCTTCTGCCCAACGTAGCGGGTGTGCAGGTATTTCTCCAGACCCTCGGCGGCAGTCAGGCGATCGAGAATGCGACGCTTCTTGTCGGGCGTGAAACTCGGCTTGGCGCGAACCCGCTCGAGGCGCTCCTGGATCCAGCGCTTTTCGGCCGGATCGCTCAGGTACATGAACTCCGCACCGACCGTGCCGCAGTAGGTCTCGCGCAACAAGCGAACGATCTCGCGCAGCGGCGCGCTCTCGACCCCAAAAAAGGTGTTCGCCGCCGAATAGATATTGGCGTGATCGCCTTCGGTGAAATCGTAGAAGGCGGTCTCGAGCTCGGGAATCGGCGGGCGTTCCTGGCGCTTGAGCGGATCGACATCTGCCCAGCGTGAACCAAGGAAACGGTAGGCGGCGATCAACTGCTGCACATAGACCTGCTTGTGCGCGGTGGCTGCATCGCCGCCCATCACCCGGGGTTGCAGCGTGCCGGCCTTGGCCCGTTCGGCGAAGGACTGCACGATGGGTGCGTGGGCCACATCGCGGGTCTGCGGATTGCCATCGGCGGCCGGCACCAGCTGCATGGTGTCGAAGTAGGCCCGCCATTGGTCCGGAACCGAGCCCGGATTATCGAGGTAACTCTCGTAGAGCTCCTCCACGTACGGCGCATTGCCGCCGAACAGGTACGAGTTGCCCCTGAACGATTTCATCATCGCGCTTCACCTTTCTGAACGAGTTTCTCGCCGAGTGTGACGGAGTGCCGCACAAGCGACCTCCTATCCGCTCCCCGGCTCCGACCGGTTTGCGAACGCCTTGGCCGTGATGGATTCAAGCTCCACGGCGGCCAGCGGCGCAGAGTATCACGCAGCCCTGCGCCCGGAGACAAAACGAAACGCCCCGGTGGTACCGGGGCGTTTCAGGGGGGGACAGTCGGCCGCAGCCGCCGTCTTCAGCGCTGGTCGATCGGCTTGATCGAACGGGTGGTCGGGCCGATGAAGAGCTGACGCGGACGACCAATCTTCTGGTCGGGGTCCGAGATCATCTCGTTCCACTGGGCGATCCAGCCCACGGTACGCGCCAGGGCGAAGATGCAGGTGAACATCGAAGTCGGGATGCCCAGCGCCTTTTGCACGATGCCCGAGTAGAAGTCGACGTTCGGGTACAGCTTGCGCGACACGAAGTAGTCGTCTTCGAGGGCGATCTGCTCGAGCTTCATCGACAGGGCGAACAACGGGTCATTCTGCAGCCCCAGCTCGCCCAGGACTTCGTAGCAGGTCTCGCGCATCAGCTTGGCACGCGGGTCATAGTTCTTGTAGACACGGTGACCGAAGCCCATCAGCTTGGTGTGCGAGTTCTTGTCCTTCACTTCCTGGATGAACTCGCCAATCTTGGCCACGCCGCCCCGCGCCTGGATGCCATCCAGCATCTCCAAGCAGGCCTCGTTGGCGCCGCCATGTGCCGGGCCCCACAGGGTGGCGATGCCAGCCGCGATGCAGGCAAACGGGTTGGCGCCCGAAGAGCCCGCCAGCCGCACGGTGGACGTCGAGGCGTTCTGCTCGTGGTCAGCGTGCAGCACCAGGATGCGGTCCAGCGCCCGCACCAGGACGTCGTTCACCTTGTAGGGCTCGCACGGCGTGCCGAACATCATCTGCATGAAATTCGCGGTGTACGACAGGTCGTTGCGCGGATACTGGAAAGGCTGGCCGACCGAGTACTTGTAGGCCATCGCCACCAGGGTCGGCATCTTCGCGATCAGGCGGATCTGAGAGATGTGCCGATGCTCGGGATTATTGATGTCGAGCGAGTCATGGTAGAAGGCCGACAGCGCGCCAACACAGCCCACCAGCACCGCCATCGGATGTGCATCGCGGCGAAACCCCTGGAAAAAACGGGTCATCTGCTCGTGAATCATCGTGTGGCTGGTCACATTGCCCACGAAATCCTTGAGCTCGACCCGGTTGGGCATTTCGCCCTTCAGCAACAGATAGCAGGTCTCGAGGTAATCGCAGTTCTGGGCAATCTGCTCGATGGGGTAGCCGCGATACAGCAGCTCGCCCTTGTCGCCGTCGATGTACGTGATCTTCGAATCGCAGGAGGCCGTCGACAGGAAGCCCGGGTCGAACGTGAACTTGCCGGTCTGTCCGTAGAGCTTGCGAATATCGACCACATCGGGGCCGACGGTGCCCTCGTAGATCGGCATCTCGATCGACGGCGTCCCGTCGGAAAAACTCATCGTCGCTGTCTTGGTCGATTTCATCGGAGTGGCCCTGTCAGTGTCGTTCGGTTGGCACGTCGTGGTGATACGGGTGGAAGGAAATGACTGCGGTGACGGATTGCGACAGCCGCTCGGAGCGTGATTCAGGCCTGCCTCAACCGCTCGAGCAGAGCGCGAACCGCGGGCTTGTCGAGCTCGCCTGTCGGCTCGACACGCGCCAGGATCAGGTCGAGCAATTCATTGTCGGTCTGATCAAGCAGATGATGCAGGCCCAGCACGTCCTCGTCAGTGAGATCGGCCTCGTGCCGGTCCAGAAAACGGGTCAGCACGAGATCATTTTCGAGCAGACCGCGTCGAGACCGCCACCGAAGCCGCCGACGCCGAGCCGGATCGTCCTGATGTGCCAGTGACGGGAACGGTGATTCGGGCGAAGGCGGCGTCGCAGACATGTCTCGGGCCGAGTCAGACCGCACGCCGGACCATCAGGTCCTTGATCTTGCCGATCGCCAGGGTCGGATTCAAACCCTTGGGACACACATCCACGCAGTTCATGATCGTGTGGCAGCGGAACAGACGGTACGGATCTTCGAGATCATCCAGGCGCTGGCTGGTCGCCTGGTCACGGCTGTCCGCAATGAAGCGATAAGCCTGCAGCAGACCGGCGGGCCCCACGAACTTGTCGGGGTTCCACCAGAACGACGGACAGGACGTCGAGCAGCAGGCGCACAGGATGCACTCGTAGAGGCCGTCAAGCTCGAGACGCTCTTCAGGACTCTGCAGGCGCTCCTTTTCGGGCGGCGGCGTGTCGTTGATCAGGAAGGGCTTGATCGAGTGGTACTGCTTGAAGAACTGCGTCATGTCCACGATCAGGTCGCGGATCACCGGCAGTCCGGGCAAGGGCTTGAGCACGATCGGCTCTTTCAATTCCTGCAAGTTGGTGATGCAGGCCAAGCCGTTCTTGCCGTTGATGTTCATCGCATCCGAACCGCAGACCCCTTCGCGGCAGGAGCGGCGAAACGCGATCGAATCATCGGTGACCTGCTTGATGCGCATGATCGCGTCAAGCAGCATCTTGTCGGTCGGCTGAAGCTCGACCTCCAGGTCCTGCATGTAGGGTTTGGCGTCCTTGTCGGGATCGTAGCGGTAGATCGAAAAGCGGACTTTGCGGGTGCTGGCCATGTCAATTCCGTCAGAAGGTGCGAGTCTTGGGCTCGAAGGTCTCAACGGTCAAGGGCTTCATGTTGACCGGCTTGTACTCCATCCGATTGCCGTGGGTGTAGTACAGCGAATGCTTGATCCAGGTGGCGTCATTGCGGTCCGGGAAATCGCGGTGTGCATGGGCGCCTCGGCTCTCCTTGCGGGCTTCGGCCGACACGATCGTCGCCTTGGCCGTCTCGACCAGATTGTCGAGCTCGAGCGCCTCGACGCGAGCCGTGTTGAACACCTTCGACTTGTCGCCCATGTGGACATGCTGGGCGCGCTCGGCGAGCTCGAAGATCTCCTTCACGCCCTGCTTGAGCATGTCGGATGTCCGGAAGACGCCGCAGTTCGATTGCATCGAGCGACGGATCTCGTTGGCCACGTCCTGGGTGTTCTCGCCAGACTTGGAGCCTTCCAGGCGTGCCAGACGCGACAGGGTCTCGTCGCCCGCCTGCTCGGGAAGCGACCGATGCCCCTGGTCCTTGAACTTCTGCTCGACGATGTGATTGCCGGCCGCACGGCCGAACACCACCAGATCGAGCAGCGAATTCGTGCCCAGGCGATTGGCACCGTGAACCGACACGCAGGCGCATTCGCCGATCGCGTAGAGACCCTCGACCACCGAATTCGGGTTGCCGTCGCGCGGCACCACCACCTGGCCGTGGAAGTTGGTCGGGATGCCACCCATCTGGTAGTGGATGGTCGGCACGACCGGGATCGGGTCGCGGATCGGGTCGACGTTGGCAAACTTGATCGCGATCTCGCGGATGGACGGCAGCTTCTTGATGATCTTCTCGGCGCCGAGGTGATCAAGCTTGAGCAGCACGTAGTCACCGTCCGGCCCGGCGCCCCGCCCTTCCTTGATCTCCTGGTCCATCGAGCGCGACACGAAGTCGCGCGGTGCCAGATCCTTCAGCGTGGGGGCATAGCGCTCCATGAAGCGCTCGCCGTCCTTGTTCAGCAGGATGCCGCCTTCACCGCGCACGCCCTCTGTGATCAGCACGCCCGCTCCGGCCACGCCGGTCGGGTGGAACTGCCAGAACTCCATGTCTTCGAGCGGAATGCCCGAGCGAGCGGCCATGCCCATGCCATCGCCGGTGTTGATGAAGGCATTGGTCGAGGCCGCCCAGATCCGCCCGGCACCGCCGGTGGCCAGCACCGTGACCTTGGACTCCAGCACCATCACGTCGCCGGTTTCCATCTCCAGGGCCACCACGCCGACCACGGCGCCGCTGGCGTCACGCACCAGATCAAGGGCCATCCACTCGACGAAGAACTGCGTGCGGGCGCGCACGTTGCGCTGGTAGAGCGTATGCAGCAGAGCGTGACCGGTCCGGTCTGCAGCCGCACAGGCGCGCTGCACCGGCTTCTCGCCAAAGTTCGCAGTGTGACCGCCGAAGGGGCGCTGGTAGATCGTGCCGTCCTCGTTGCGGTCGAACGGCATGCCGAAGTGCTCGAGCTCGTAGACGACGTTGGGCGCCATCTTGCACATGTACTCGATGGCATCCTGGTCGCCCAGGTAATCCGACCCCTTGATGGTGTCGAACATGTGCCAGTACCAGTTGTCCTCGCTCATGTTGCCCAGCGAGGCGCCAATGCCGCCCTGGGCAGCCACGGTATGGGATCGGGTCGGAAAGACCTTGGACAGCACCGCGACGTTGTAGCCAGCTTCGGCCAGCTGCAACGAGCAGCGCATGCCGGAGCCACCCGCGCCGACGATCACTGCATCAAAGCGACGACGCGGCAGGCCGTTGGCCAACTGCTTGATGATTTCCGCCATCTCACACTCTCCACAGGATGATGACCGCCCACAGGGCGTAACCGATCAGTGCCACCACGGTCAGCACCTGCAGGAGCAGGCGAACACCGGTCGGCTTGATGTAGTCCATGAAAATGTCGCGGATGCCGACCCAGGCGTGCCAGACCAGAGA
>JBILSK010000134.1:0-5877 GCA_044372165.1 Burkholderiaceae bacterium
TTTGCCCTGACCGACCCGGGTCCGACGCTGCGTGGCGCGCTGGATGAATCCCGCTACTGCCTGATCTGCCACGAACAGGGTCGTGACAGCTGCTCGCGCGGGCTGAGTGACAGCGCAGCGTCGGGCCCTGCGGGCGCGGGCGCTGCGGTGCGCCCCTCTTCCCCGGCGGCAATGGTGCTGAAGCGCTCGCCCTTTGGCGAGCCCCTGGCCGGTTGCCCGCTGGGCGAGCGGATCTCGGAGTTCCACGCGCTCAAACGCGAGGGAGCCGCGGTCGCGGCTCTGGCGATGATCGTCATCGACAACCCCATGGTCGCCGCCACCGGCCATCGCATCTGCAACGATTGCGTGAAGGCCTGCGTCTATCAGAAGCAGACGCCGGTCGACATTCCAGCAGCCGAAACCCGTACGCTGCGCGATGTGCTCGAGCTGCCCTGGGGCGTGGAAATCTATGCGCTGCTGACCCGCTGGAACCCGCTCAATCTGCGCCATCCCCTGCCCCGACCGGACAGCGGCCGCAAGGTGCTGGTGGTGGGTATGGGGCCCGCCGGCTTCACCCTGGCCCATCACCTGCTCAATGACGGTCACACGGTGGTCGGCATCGACGGCCTGAAGATCGAGCCGGCACCCTGGGCGGAGGTCGAAGGCGGCCTCATGGCCCCGATCCGCGACCTGAGCGTGCTCACCGAGCCCCTTGAGACCCGGATCACCGCGGGATTTGGCGGGGTGGCGGAATACGGCATCACGGTGCGCTGGGACAAGAACTTCCTGGCGATCATCCGGCTGCTGCTGGAGCGGCGCGCGCGCTTTGCGCTGTTCGGCGGGGTGCGCTTCGGCGGCACACTGAGCGTCGAGGACGCCTGGCAGCTGGGCTTCGATCACATCGCCCTGGCGGTCGGCGCGGGTCGCCCGACCACGTTGACGATTCCCGGAGGGCTGGCGCGCGGGGTGCGCACCGCAAGCGACTTCCTGATGTCGCTGCAACTGACCGGCGCCGCGCGCACCGACTCATTGGCGAACCTGCAGGTCCGCCTGCCGGTGGTGGTGATCGGCGGTGGATTGACCGCGATCGACACCGCCACCGAGTCCCTGGCCGCCTATGTGACCCAGGTCGACCGGTTCCTGGCGCGCCATGAGGCGCTGGTCGCCGCCGACGGCGAGGCCGCCACGCGGGCGAACTGGACCAAGGAAGAACAATGCCTGGCTGACGAACTCCTCGATCACGGCCGGCAGCTGCGTGCCGAACGAACCGCCGCACAGGCCGAGGGACGCGAAGCCCGCCTCCTGGAACGGCTGCAGGCCTGGGGCGGCGCGACGGTGGTGTGTCGCAAGCGGCTGATCGACAGCCCGGCCTACACCCTCAATCCGGAGGAGGTCGCTCATGCCCTGCAGGAAGGCATTCGCATCGTCGAATGCCTGGCTCCGCGCCGCTTCGTGACCGATGAAGACGGCGCGGTGCGTGCAGTCGAATTTGCCCGCCAGGTCAGGCGGGACGACGACGATTCGGTCCGATGGGAAGAAGCAGCCGACGTGGCGCCCCTGCTCATGGCCGCCCGCACGGTGCTGATCGCCGCCGGTACCCAGCCGAACACTGCGCTGGCGCAGGACGATCCCGAACACTTTCTGCTCGACGGGCAGCATTTCCAGGCGGTCGACGAGACCGGCACACCAGTCCATCCGGTGCGCGGGTTCGCCCGTCCCGAGACCGCCGAGGTGCTGATGTCGGGCCGCGCAGGCGAGCGCCGGATGTCCTTCTTCGGCGACGCGCACCCGAGCTTTGCCGGCAATGTGGTCAAGGCCATGGCATCGGCCGCGCGCGGCTGGCCGGTGGTCTCCCGCGCGCTTGCCGCACGCGCGGCAAGCTGCGACGAACCGACTCACACCTTCTTCGCACGCCTGAACGCCGCGCTCGAGGCGCGGGTGGTCGAGATCAAGCGCCTGGCCCCCGGCATCGTCGAGGTGGTGATCCACGCGCCGGCGGCTGCCGAGCGCTTCCGACCCGGTCAGTTCTACCGTCTGCAGAACTTCGAGCGCACGGCGCAGCGGCGTCAGCCCCCGGCCGGCCCGGCAACCCGACTGGCCATGGAAGGGCTGGCGCTGACCGGTGCATGGGTGGACCGTGCCGCAGGGCGTGTCGGTCTGCTGGTCCTGGAGATGGGCGGCTCCTCGAACCTGTGCGATCGCCTGGAGCCTGGCGAGGCGGTCGTGCTGATGGGACCCACCGGCACACCGACCGACATTACCTCGGGTGAAACCGTGGTACTGGTGGGCGGCGGCCTGGGCAACGCGGTGCTCTTTTCGATCGGGGCCGCCCTGCGAGCGGCTGGCTGCCGGGTGCTCTACTTCGCCGGCTACAAACTGCGGGCAGACCGCTGCAAGGTGGAGGAGATCGAGGCGGCGGCCGACATCGTCGTCTGGTGCTGCGACGAAGCCCCCGGATTCGTTCCGACCCGGGCGCAGGACCGGGCGTTCCTCGGGAACCCCATAGAAGCCCTGCGGGCCTGGGGCCGCGACGACGGCTTCGTTGCGTCGCCTGCCACCTCGGGCGGAGCACGACCGACCGAGACCGCGGCGATCCGCCTGCAGGACGCAGATCGGCTGATCACCATCGGCTCGGACCGCCTGATGGCCGCCGTGGCGCACGCCCGTGGGGGCGACCTGGCGGCGCGCTTCAAGCCGTCCTTGACCGCAATCGCCTCGGTTAACGCGCCGATGCAATGCATGATGAAGGGCCTGTGCGCCCAGTGCCTGCAAGTGCAGATCGACCCGGTGAGTGGCGCCGTCCGACATGTGCTGTCCTGCGTGCAGCAGGACCAGCCGATGGAGGCCATCGATTTCCAGTCGCTCGATCAACGGTTGCGGCAGAACTCGCTGCAGGAAAAGCAGACCGTCCGCTGGCTGCGATATCTGACTGATTGAAGCACCCGATTGGTGCAAGCGGCGACCCGCAGGCGGACCCCACCGGCCACCGGGCCCGATGACCGGACCAATTGTCAGTTTTGCCGAAATTTGTGCATTGCAGCGAAGGCCACTCAGTAGGATACTCCGGGCTCCGTGTGAACCGGAGCGTCATCCGTGCTCTACCAGATCCGTGAAGCGCAGCGCGCTGTCCTGAATCCGCTGTCCAGCTGGGCTGAAGCCATGAGCCAGATGTACAGCAATCCCTACAGCCCGTATTCCTACATGCCCTTCGCACCGCGGGTGGCGGCCGGTTATGAACTGCTGCATCGCCTGGGCAAGGAATACGAGAAGCCGGGCTGGGACCTGAGCAGCACGACGGTCGACGGCCAAGAGGTGAGCGTGGTCGAGCGCATCGAGCTCAACCGGCCCTTTTGCAAGCTGATCAAGTTCGAGCGGCTGATGCCGACCAAGCTGCGCCGCCGCAAGCCGGACCCGACCGTGCTGCTGTTTGCACCGCTCTCCGGGCACCATGCCACCCTGCTGCGCGACACCGTGCGCGCCCTGCTGCCGAACCACGAGGTCTATGTGACCGACTGGATCGATGCCCGCACCGTGCCGCTGTCTGCCGGCAATTTCCACCTGCACGACTACGTCGCCTATGCGATGGAGTTCATCCGCCATCTCGGCCCGAATGTCCATCTGATCTCGGTGTGCCAGCCCACGGTGCCCGTCCTGGCGGCGGTCTCGCTGCTGGCCGAACTGAAGGATCCGGCGCTGCCCCGCACGATGACCATGATGGGCGGCCCGATCGACACCCGGCAAAGCCCGACCGAGGTGAACAACCTGGCCACCGAGAAGCCGTTCGACTGGTTCGAGCGGACCGTGATCTACCGGGTGCCGGGCAAGTATGCCGGCGCCGGTCGTCTGGTCTATCCCGGCTTCCTGCAGCATGCGGGCTTTGTCGCGATGAATCCCGGTCGCCATGCCGAGTCGCACTGGGACTTCTACCAGCAGCTGGTGCGCGGCGACGACGAGGACGCGGAGAGCCACCGCAAGTTCTACGACGAGTACAACGCGGTGCTCGACATGCCGGCGCAGTACTACCTGGACACCATCCACACCGTCTTCCAGGAGCATCGCCTGCCCAAGGGCACCTGGACGATGCCGATCGATGGGACCGAGATGCGGGTCAATCCTTCGGCCATCGAAAGTGTCCCGCTGCTGTGTGTGGAGGGCGAGCTCGACGACATCTCGGGCGTCGGTCAGACGCGTGCAGCGCTGGAGCTGTGCAGCAATCTGCCGGACGACATGAAGCACTACATGCTGGCCGAAAGATGTGGGCACTACGGCATCTTCAGCGGCCGACGCTGGCGCGAGATCATCTGCCCGCGCATCGCCTCCTTCATTCGCGAGGCACGCTGAGGCAATCGGATGGCCCTCTCGACGCACCCACGGGTGCGCCCGGACGCTGACCGCAACGATCCCTCTCCCGAGGTGATCAAGGCGATCGATGCGGTCGATCGACTGCTGCCGCAGACCCAGTGCACCCAGTGCGGCTTCGGCGGCTGTCGACCCTACGCCGAGGCGATCGTGCGCGAGGGCGCGGCCATCAACCGCTGCCCACCCGGCGGCGCCAGCGGCATTGCGACCTTGGCAGCCCACACCGGTCAGCCGGTGCTGCCGCTGGATCCAGACGTCGGTATCGAAGCGCCCAGGCGGGTCGCACGAATCGTGGCCGAGCTGTGCATCGGCTGCACGCACTGCATCGTCGCCTGTCCGGTGGATGCCATCGTTGGTGCGCCCAAGCGCATGCATGCGGTGCTCGTCGAGCTGTGCACAGGGTGCGATCTGTGCGTGCCGCCCTGCCCGGTCGATTGCATCGAGATGATCGCCCCGCCCGCGCCACTGGCTGGCTGGCAGCGCAGCGATGCTGATGCCGCCCGCGATCGATTCCTGCGCCGCACGGACCGCCTGGTGCGAGATGAACACATCGAACGCGCTCGGCGCGCCGACAAGGGCCGCCAGCATCTGGTCGAACTCGACGCCAGCCCGCAGGATGCCGACACGCTGCGAAAGCGCGCTGTGATCGAGGCGGCCCTGGCGCGCGCACGTGCCCGACTGGCCCGCCCCGCATGAAGCCGGCCGATCGCGCCACTCTATTTGCCCGGTTCAAGGCGGCTAACCCGTCGCCGAAGACCGAGCTGGAATACGAGACGCCCTTCGAGTTGCTGGCCGCCGTGCTGCTGTCTGCGCAGGCCACCGATCGCAGCGTGAATGCAGCCACTCGCAAGCTCTTTCCGGTGGCACACACACCGGCTGCCCTGCTGGCGCTGGGCGTCGAGGGGCTCGAACCCTATCTGCGCACCATCGGCCTGTATCGCTCCAAGACGCGCCATCTGATCGAGACCTGCCGAATCCTGGTCGAGCAGCATGGCGGCGAGGTGCCTCGAAACCGCGAGTCCCTGGAGCAGCTGCCCGGAGTCGGGCGCAAGACGGCCAATGTGGTGCTCAACACGGCCTTCGGCGAGCCCACCATGGCGGTCGACACGCACATCTTTCGCGTAGCCAACCGCCTGAAGCTCGCACCAGGCAAAACGCCGCGCCAGGTCGAGGACGGTCTGATGCGTGCGGTGCCCGCCGAGTATCTCGTCGATGCCCACCACTGGCTCATCCTGCACGGTCGCTATATCTGCAAGGCGCGCACCCCGGAGTGCTGGCGCTGCCCGATGGCAGATCTGTGCCCATTCAAACCCAAGACGCCCGCCCCGGGCAGGACGCCCCGTGTTCAATCCGAGTCGTGACGATGTCAGGCGCTTCTTCTGCGAAGCCTGGTCCCTGCGCAGGAACCCCGAAGCAGCGACGCCGATGCAGGCCATTGCAATCGACTGGATCAGGCGCCATCCCGAGTACCACGCGCTGATCGAGGATGTCGACGCGGCGCTGGCAGCCGAGTTTCCACCGGATGCAGGCCAGGAGAAT
>JBILSK010000135.1:0-5869 GCA_044372165.1 Burkholderiaceae bacterium
TCGAGATCCATTTTCCAGCGCGATTCACCCTGTGGCTGAAATTCGCGCGCATCCTGCCCTATCGCCTGTATTTCGGGCTGATCCGGCGCATCACCGGAGGCTGAGACGATGACATCGAATGCGGTCTTCACGCCCGCCCATGAGCCGCGCTCGCCCGAGTTGCAGCGGCTGGTGCGCTTCTTCGAGGGCATCACGCTGCAGGACACGGCCCGGATGGCCGAGGTCTACACCGAAGACGCCTGGTTCAAGGATCCGTTCAACGAGGTGCGCGGCATAGGCCCGATCACGCAGATCTTTGCGCACATGTTTTCGCAGGTCGATGCCCCGCGCTTCGTGGTTCACGAGACCCTGGCACAAGGGCCTTCGGCCATGCTGACCTGGGACTTCGAATTCGGCTTTCGCCGGCCGCTGCGAAGCGGGCCGCAGCGCATCCGCGGCTGCTCCCATGTGCGCTTCGCGTCGGATGGCCGGGTGTGCTTTCACCGCGACTACTGGGACGTCGCCGAGGAGCTGTATGAAAAGCTGCCTGGCATCGGGGGGCTGATGCGCTGGATGCGACGCCGTGCGGCCTTGCCTGCCACCGGGCGTCGAGACTGCTAGAATCCCCGCGCTTGTCAGCCCGAGGCTGGCGTTTTCCCCGTTGGCGGTCAACCGTGATGCTCTATCCCGATCTGTTCAAGTCCCTCGAAAGCGTGCGCTGGAAATTCGAGGACATTCCTTGGGACACGTTCGATGCCAGCCTGCTCACGGACGAGCAGGCCCAGACGATCAAGATGAACGCCATCACGGAATGGGCTGCCCTGCCGGCCACCGAGATGTTCCTGCGCGACAACCGTCAGGACTCCGACTTCTGCGCCTTCATGTCGGTGTGGTTCTACGAGGAACAGAAGCACGCGCTGATCCTGATGGAGTACCTGCGCCGCTTCAGGCCGGAGATGGTGCCCACCGAGGCCGAACTGGACGCGGTGCGCTTCGAATTCGATCCTGCCCCGCCGCTGGAAACCCTGATGCTGCACTTCTGTGGCGAAGTGCGCCTGAACCACTGGTATCGCTGCGCCAGCGAGTGGCACACCGAGCCGGTGATCAAGTTCATCTACGAAACCATCGCCCGCGACGAGGCCCGCCACGGGGGGGCCTACCTGCAGTACATGAAGAAAGCGATCGCGCAGTCCGGCGATACCGCGCGCAGCGCCTTCGCGCGCACCGGGATGCTGATGGCGAGCGCCCGTCGCACCGCGCAGGCACTGCACCCCACCAACCTGCATGTCAACAAGGCGCTGTTTCCCAACGACACGGTGCAAAGCCGCATGCCCGAGCCGGGTTGGCTGGAGCGCTGGCTGGACGGTCAGATCCGCTTCGATGCCGGCTGGGAAGACAAGGTCGTCGACCGCATCCTGCACAACCTGTCGCTGCTGTTCGGGCGGGAACTGCCCAACGTCCAGGCGCTGAACCGCTACCGGCGCGAACTCGCCGCGGCCTGAGCCCCGTTGCGGCGCGCGCCGCATGCCTTGGGGGTGGGGACACCGCCCATCTCGGCCACATATCGCGACACGCTCGCCGCCAGTCGATCGGTCGCGGGGCGCACCTGCACCATGACCGGCTTGTCGTCAGCGCCCAGGGGCAGCACCCTGACACCCGCGAGACCTCGATCACGCAGTTCGCGCTGCAGGCTCAGTGCATCGGCCTCGTCGTCGAAGCGGGCAATCTGCACGCTGCCCGCCCAGGGCCCCTCGTTCACGGCGATCGGATCGACACCCTTCGGTGATCCCTTCTTCACGTTGCTGGCCAGCAAGGCATCAATCTTCATGCGGGCATCCACGCCGGATGAAGGCAGTAACACCTGATACGACCCGGCGGCGCCCGAGCGAACGAAGCGCAGATCAAGCGGTGCGATCGCGGTGTAGTACTCGCTGATGAGCGAAGCTGCCTGGCTGTCGCTCATCGGCCCCACTTCCAGACACGCCGCCCCTGGCAGTGGCTTGCCCCCGGCCCAGGCGGGCTCGGTGGACTCACCCAGGAACGACCCGCCCAGTGCCGAGCCCGAACCCGGGACGCGCTCGACGCCGGTGATCGGCGGCGGCAGGTCCAGCATGGGCATGGGCAGGGGGTCGAGTCGGCGCGAGGCCTCGGCCGCCGAACGATCGGCCGGCGACACGGCGCCTGGGTCACCGGGCACGGGCACAACGTCCGAGGCTGCAGGCGGCGCAGCGCCGGCAGGCTGAGGCGTGGTGGCCGCCCCCTGCGGGGCAGGCTCCTGCGCCCCATCGGGCCGGTCTGTCACACGGTCGGCGCCCGGTGAGCTCGGGCCACCCGCGGCCGACAGCACCTGCACAATCCGCACGCGCTGCGCGTCGTGCTGCCGGCCGAAGCGCTGAGGCTCGCGACCATCGCCGCCGCCCAGAGGCAGCATCCAGCCGCGGAACCATCCGAACAGCAGCACATTGGCCACGATCAGGATGACGGACAGGTACAGGCCTCGCGACATCGTGTTTGAACCCTTGCGATCAGCGCAGCGTCGGACGCACGCTCGCCCAGGGTTGATGAACTTCAACTTCAGCGGCCAGGGCCAGCATCGTGGCATCGGCGCCGAAGCGGCCGACGAACTGCGCGCCAATCGGCAGTCCCTGCGCGGTCATGCCAGCAGGTACGGAAATCGCGGGCTGCCCGGTGATGTTGGCCAGCGGCGCAAACGGCGAGTACGGCGCGATCCCGTCGGCGCCGGTGCGATAGGCAATGAAATCACGACGGGTCATGTTGAAGCGGCCCAGAATGACCGGCGGCTGCGCGAGCATCGGGGTGAGCAGGACGTCGTGGTCACGCCAGAAGCTGGCCATTCGCCGCGAGACGGCATGCAGGGCACCCAGTTGCTTGAGGTATCGAGCTCCCGTCACCCCACGCGCAACTTCGATTGCGCCATGGATCGTCGGCGACAGCTCCTCCTCGCGGGGCGCACGGCCCAGCGTGGCCGATCGCGCATCGACCGTCATGGTCGTGCCGCTGGCCACGATCTCCAGGGCAGGCATCAGCATCTCACCCACCACATCGAGTTGGGGCGCCGCGATCTCCACGACATGACCCAGCCCCTGCAGCAATCGGCCCAGACGGTCGATGGCCGCCGCGATATCCGGATGCACCGCCGACCCATCGAAGGCGCGGTTCAGCAGGGCAATGCGCAGCCGAGGTGCCTCGCCCCGTGCGGCCGCCTGCACGGCGGCACGGTAACCGCCCGCCGGCAGCGGCGGCGCGGCATAGGGCGCTCCTTCATCGGCGCCTGCGGTCATGTCCAGGGCGGCAGCCGAATCACGCACGCTGCGCGACACCACATGCTCGGTGGCCAAGCCACCCCAGGATTCGCCGCCGAAGGGGCCGGCCGGCATCAGCCCGCGGGTTGGCTTCAAGCCGACCAGACCGCAACAGGACGCCGGGATGCGGATCGAACCCAGTCCATCCGTCGCATGCGCCAGGGGCACGATACCCGCTGCCACCGAGGCCGCCGCGCCACCGCTGGAGCCGCCCGAGCTGTGCGCAAGATTGAACGGATTGCGGGTCGGACCGCCATAGACAGTGGCTTCGGTCGAGGGATTGAGACCCAGCTCCGGACTGGTGCTGCGGGCAAAGTGAATGAACCCGGCTGCGCGATGGCGCAGCACCAGCTCCGAATCACGTTCGAATCGCACGAAACGGAAGAAGGCCGAACCCATCGATGCCGGCAGATCGACGCACGCCGTCCCGAGATCCTTGAGCGGCAGCGGCACACCGAGGAACGGACGGTGCTGGAGCGTCGCCAGGCGCGCCGCATCGCTCGGCATGGCCTCGAGCTCGGCATCGATGCGCGCTGCCCGTTCACGCGCCGCCTCGGGGGCCATCGTGTCCAGGGCATTGATCTGCGGGTTCAGTCGGGCAGCCTGGTCGAGTGCGCGATCGAGCACCGCCACTGCGGTGGTCTCGCGACGGGCGACAGCCTCGGCAAGCGACAGGCCATCCAGGGCGGTGTAGTCGTCGACAGACAGTGCGTTTGATGTCATGGCACGCGTGAAAGATCGAGTGAAGGGGTCGAATGAGCAGTCGGCGTCGAGTGTACGACACGCCGCGCTGGGTTAAGCTTGCGCCCGTGAATGCAGACACCGGCACCGAATTCTCCGCCTACGTCACCTTTGCGCGCGATGAATGGGCGGCGCTGCGGCTGAACACGCCGCTCACTTTGTCGGAGGCCGAGCTCGCGTCCCTGCAGGGTGTGCTCGAGCAGATGTCGCTCGAAGACGTGGTGAAGATCTACCTGCCGCTGTCCCGATTGCTGAACCTGCATGTGCGTTCTGCGCGCACGCTGGCCGGTGTGCGCGACGAATTCCTGGGCAAGCCTGTGGGTCGCAGGCCTTATGTGATCGGCATCGCAGGCAGCGTCGCGGTGGGCAAGAGCACCTTTGCCCGGACCCTGCAGGCCGTGCTGGCGCGCTGGCCGGACCATCCTTCGGTCGCACTGATCACCACCGACGGTTTTCTCTATCCCAACGCGACGCTGCTGGAACGCGGCCTGATGAGTCGCAAGGGCTTTCCGGAGAGCTACGACCGGCGCCGCATGGTGGAGTTCCTGGCTGACCTGAAGGCGGGCAAGGACAGCGTCAGCGCACCCATCTACTCGCACCAGGGCTATGACATCGTGCCCGGGCAGCTGCAGACGGTCTCGTCACCCGACATCCTGATCTTCGAAGGACTCAACGTCCTGCAGACCGCCACTCTGGAAGGCAGCCGATCGCCCTCCATCATCGTTTCAGATTTCTTCGATTTCTCGCTGTACATCGACGCCGAGGAACCGGATATCCAGGAGTGGTACATCGAGCGCTTCCTCAAGCTGCAGCGCACGGTGTTCCAGAATCCCCAGTCCTACTTCCATCACTACAAGGACCTGGATTCCGTGCAGGCCCGCGAGGTGGCACTCGGCATCTGGCAGGACATCAACCTGCGCAATCTCAACGAGAACATCCTGCCCAGCCGCGAACGCGCCAATCTGGTGCTGCGCAAACGTGCCGATCACCTGATCGGCGAGGTCTGGCTGCGCCAGATCTGAGCAGACAGCCGCCGCGAGGCAAGCCCGCGCCGCCCGGACTCTCTCTGTACACTACCGGCCTTTGCGGCCCGCACGTCCTGCGTCGCGTGGCCCTGTGCCCGCTACCCGACCCGATACCCCATCATGAACGTGACCCCTCCCGATCCGGCGCTTGCCAAGCGCATGGCCGATGCCATCCGCATCCTCTCGGTCGACGCCATCGAAGCCGCGAAATCCGGGCATCCCGGCGCGCCGATGGGCATGGCCGAAATCGCCGAGGTGCTCTGGAACCGGCACCTGAAGCACAATCCGGCCGATCCGCACTGGCCGGATCGCGACCGTTTCGTGCTGTCGAACGGGCACGGTTCGATGCTGATCTATTCGCTGCTGCACCTGACCGGCTACAACCTGCCGGCAGACGAGCTGCGCCGCTTTCGGCAGTTGCATTCGCGTACGCCCGGTCACCCCGAGGTCGGCATCACGCCCGGCGTGGAGACCACCACTGGGCCGCTCGGTCAGGGCCTGGCCAATGCGGTCGGCATGGCGCTGTCGGAAAAGCTGCTGGCCATGGAATTCAACCGCGAGCACGCGGGCGAGCGCCTGGACATCGTCGATCACTTCACCTACGTGTTCATGGGCGATGGCTGCCTGATGGAAGGCATCAGCCATGAGGCCTGCTCGCTGGCCGGCACGCTGCGCCTGTCAAAGCTGATCGGCTTCTATGACGACAACGGCATCTCGATCGACGGTCATGTCGAGGGCTGGTTCACCGACGACACGCCCAAGCGCTTCGAAGCCTATGGCTGGAACGTGATTCGTGTGGCC
>JBILSK010000136.1:0-5841 GCA_044372165.1 Burkholderiaceae bacterium
GGCGAGTCGGGTTCGGGGTGCCAGTTGTAGCGCCAGGTCACCACTGGCGGCATCGATACCAGGATGGACTCGGTGCGCCCGCCCGATTGCAGCCCGAACAGCGTGCCGCGGTCGAAGACGAGGTTGAACTCGACATAGCGGCCGCGCCGGTAGGTCTGGAAATCGCGCTCGCGGTCATTCCAGGGCGTGTCGCGGCGGCGCTCGACGATGGGTGCGTAGGCCTGCAGGAAGGCGTCACCCACGCTGCGAGTCATCTCGAAGGAGCGGGCAAAGCCAAGCTCGGAGAAGTCATCGAAGAACAGGCCGCCGACCCCGCGGGCCTCGCCCCGGTGCTTCAGGAAAAAGTACTCGTCGCACCAGGCCTTGAAGCGCGGATGCAGGTCGGCACCGAAGGGCTCGACCGCGCCCTTGCAGACCGAGTGAAAGTGCACCACGTCCTGCTCGACGGGGTAGTAGGGCGTGAGGTCCATCCCGCCGCCGAACCACCAGATGGATTGCGCATCGGGCGTGCCCGGCGCGGCGCCCGCACGCGGCGCGGCAACGAAGCAGCGCACGTTCATGTGCACGGTCGGGATGTGCGGATTGCGCGGATGCAGCACCAGCGACACGCCGGTCGCCTCGAAGGAGCGCCCGGCCAGGCCAGGACGGTTGGCGCTGGCCGACGGGGGCAGGTGCGAGCCGCTGACCTGCGAGAACAGCACGCCGGCCCGTTCGAAGACGCGGCCGTGCTCGAGCACGCGGCTGATGCCGCCGCCGCCTTCAGGACGCACCCAGCGGTCGGTGGCGAAGGGCTTGCCGTCGAGGGCCTCCAGGCCGGCCACGATGCGCGCCTGCAGGTCCTGCAGGTAGGGCCGCACGCTCGAGGTGTCCACAGGATCGGTGGGGACCGGGATCTGCATGATGTCTCCTGGGAGTAAGGCCAGCCCGGCGAGACGCCGCATGGGCGCAGCGCCTGCCGTTCGCCGGGCGATCAGCCCTTGCGGACAGGGGTGCGCCGGGCGATGGCGCGATAGCCGATGTCTCGGCGGTACTGCATGCCGTCGAAGTGGATGCCTGCCACCGCGTCGTAGGCTCGGCTCTGTGCGATCTTGACCGAATCACCCAGCGCCGTGACGCACAGCACCCGACCACCGGCGGTGCGCACCACACCGTCTTCGAGCACGGTGCCAGCATGAAACACCAGGGTGTCGTCATCGAGTGCGGCACCGTCGCGCAGACCGGTGATCGGGTCGCCGCGGCGAGGGTCGTCAGGATAGCCGTGCGCGGCCATCACCACGCCCAGTGCGGTGCGCCGATCCCATTCGATCTCGGCGCGATCGAGGGTGCCGGCAATGGCGTGCTCGAAGACCTCGGTGAGATCGCTCTTGACTCGCGCCATGATTGGCTGGGTTTCGGGGTCGCCCATGCGGCAGTTGAATTCAAGCGTTCGGGCATGGCCCTGGGGGTCGATCATCAGGCCGGCGTACAGAAAGCCGGTGAAGGGAATGCCGTCAGCGGCCATGCCCTGAATGGTGGGCAGGATGATCTCGCGCATCACTCGCGCGTGGATGTCGGGCGTGACCACCGGTGCGGGCGAGTAAGCGCCCATGCCCCCGGTGTTCGGGCCCGCGTCGGCGTCGAGCAGTCGCTTGTGGTCCTGGCTGGAGGCCAGCGCCAGCACATGGCGGCCATCGCACAACACGATGAAGCTGGCTTCTTCGCCGGCGAGGAAGTCCTCGATCACCACGCGCGCGCCCGCCGCACCCATGCGGTTGTCCAGCAGCATCATGTCGACGGCGGCCTGGGCTTCCTCGACGCTTTGCGCCACCACCACGCCCTTGCCGGCGGCCAGGCCATCGGCCTTGACGACGATCGGGGCGCCGCGCGCAGCGATGTACTCGCGTGCTGCGGTGGCGTCGGTGAAGGTCTGGTATTCGGCGGTCGGAATGCCGTGGCGCTTCATGAAGGCCTTGGCAAAGTCCTTGGAGGATTCGAGTTGCGCGGCGGCCTGGGTGGGCCCGAAGATCTTCAGGCCCCGACTGCGAAAGAGATCGACGATGCCGGCAGCCAGCGGCGCCTCGGGGCCGACCACGGTGAAGGCGATCTGCTCGCGCTCGACGAACGCGGCGAGTTCCTGCAGGTCGGTCACCGGCAGATTGACCAGGTCGGGTTCGCGTGCGGTGCCACCATTGCCTGGCGCCACATAGACACGTTGCACCCGGGGCGACTGGGCCAGCCGCCAGGCGATGGCATGTTCCCGACCGCCCGATCCCACGACGAGGAGCTTCATTCTTCGAATACCGCGCTGGTGAACACGTCCTGGACGTCATCGAGGCCTTCGATGGCATCGAGCAGCTTCTGCATCTTCAAGGCATCGTCGCCAAGCAATTCTGTCTCGTTGAGCGGCTTCATCGTGACACCGGCCACCTCGGCCTTCAGGCCGGCCTTCTCGAAGGCAGCGCGCAGTTCGCTGAAGGCTGCGGGTTCGCACAGCACTTCGATGCCGCCTTCGTCGTCGCTCACGACATCATCGGCACCCGCTTCCAGGGCCACCTCCATCACCCGGTCTTCCGAGGTGCCGGGTGCGAAGAGGAACTGTCCGCAGTGCCGGAACATGAAGGCTACCGAGCCATCGGTGCCCAGGTTCCCGCCGTACTTGGAAAACGCGTGGCGCACTTCGGCGACCGTGCGCACCTTGTTGTCGGTGAGGGTATCCACGATGACCGACGCGCCACCGATGCCATAGCCTTCGTAGCGGATTTCCTCGTAGTTCTTGCCTTCCAGCCCCCCCACGCCCTTCTGGATTGCGGTCTGGACCTTGTCCTTGGTCATGTTGGCGTCCGACGCCTTGTCCATGGCCAGCCGCAGGCGTGGGTTGGAGTTGGGATCGCCGCCACCGAGCTTGGCGGCGACGGTGATCTCCTTGGTCAGTCGCGTGAAGAGCTTGCCGCGCCTCTCATCCTGGCGTCCCTTGCGGTGCTGGATGTTGGCCCATTTGGAATGCCCGGCCATCAGGAAGACCTTGTGCGTGGTGTGTGAGGAAAAGGGCCGGACTGGGGCGCGGACCGCTTGCCGGCGCCCTTGCCGGCGGCTTGGCGGACGTGGTGCAATGCCGAAGCCGAAGCCGGTGATTCTACCATCGGCGATGCGGGCAGACCTGTCCGCCGGCCCGCCAAACCTCAACGTGCCAGGCCTCCCCTCATGCCCGATCCCCTGCTGATTGCCAAGACCTCCGACACCGATCTGTGCTTGCTGCCGGCACTGGCCAACCGGCATGGTCTGATCACCGGCGCCACCGGGACCGGCAAGACGGTGACACTGCAGGTGCTGGCCGAACGGTTCAGTGCAATCGGCGTGCCGATCTTCATGGCCGATGTGAAGGGCGACCTCACCGGTCTGTCGCAGCCCGGGGCCATGTCGCCCAAGCTGCGCGAACGGCTGGCGCAGCATGGGCTGCCGGAGCCTGCGTTTGCCGGCATGCCGGTGACGCTGTGGGATGTGTACGGCGCGAAGGGGCATCCGCTGCGGGCCACGGTCTCCGACATGGGGCCGATGCTGCTGGCCCGAATGCTGTCGCTCAACGAGACCCAGGAGGGCGTGCTCAACCTGGTCTTCAAGATTGCCGACGACAACGGCCTGCTGCTGCTCGATGCGAAAGACCTGCGCTCCATGCTCAAGCATGTCGGTGACAACGCGAAGGATTTCACCACCCACTACGGCAACATCTCGGTGGCCTCGATCGGTGCCATCCAGCGTGGCCTGCTGGTGCTCGAAGAGCAGGGCGCAGACCGGTTCTTCGGCGAACCGATGCTCAATCTCGACGACCTGATGCAGACCGATGGCGAGGGGCGGGGTGTCATCAACATCCTGGCGGCGGACAAGCTGCTCAATGCACCGCGTCTGTACGCGTCCTTCCTGCTGTGGCTGCTGTCGATGCTGTTCGAGAAGCTGCCCGAGGTGGGCGATCGCGACAAGCCGCGGCTGGTCTTCTTCTTCGATGAGGCGCATCTGCTGTTCACCGACGCGCCGCGCGCCCTGATGGAGAAGGTCGAGCAGGTCGTGCGCCTGGTGCGCTCCAAGGGGGTGGGCGTCTACTTCATCACCCAGAACCCACTGGATGTGCCCGACACCGTGCTCGGGCAGCTGGGCAACCGCGTGCAGCATGCCTTGCGTGCCTTCACCCCGCGCGATCAGAAGGCGGTGAAGGCCGCCGCGCAGACCATGCGCGCCAATCCGGCCTTCGACACCGAAGCGGCCATTTCGGAGCTGGCGGTCGGCGAGGCGCTGATCTCGCTGCTCGACGAAAAGGGCCGCCCCTGTGTCGTCGAGCGGGCCTGGGTGGTGACGCCGGGCTCGCGCATCGGACCGATCACCGATGTCGAGCGAGGCGCGCTGGTGGCAAGCTCGGTAGTGGCCGGCATCTATGACACAGCCCTTGATCGGGAATCGGCCTTCGAACGCCTGCAGGCGGGCGCGCGACCCACGGTGGGGGGCGCAGGCAGCGGGCAGGCCACGCCGGGCACGGCAGACATGAGTGGACAGCCCCGAGGCTGGACCGACACCGTGCGCGACACGCTGGGCGAGATGGTCAACTCGACCGGGCGCAAGGATTCGGTGATCGAGGCCATGGCCAAGAGTGCCGCCCGCTCCATGGGGACCACCGCCGGGCGGGCCCTGGTGCGCGGCATCCTCGGCACGTTGCTGGGCGGCTCGAAGAAGCGCTGAGCGGCTCGCTGCGGCGGCAGGGGTCGGGCAGACGGCTGCTTGGCGCCGCTGTGCCGCAATCGGGCTCGGCCCGGTCAGGGCCCGGCTGTTGCGCTGCTACCATTCCGCCATGAGCGGCGGCGAAGCGGCCCGGTGCACGGGCCCCTCGAACGAGTTCCTCATTCACGGAGACAGACAGGTGGATTTCGGCATCGCGGGCAAGTGGGCGCTGGTATGCGGCGCAAGCAAGGGTCTCGGCTACGGTAGCGCGCGCGCGCTGGCGGGCGAAGGTGTGAACCTGGTCATCAATGCGCGCACCGCGCAGACCCTGCGCGAGGCGGCCGATCGCATCGCGGGTGAGACCGGGGTGACTGTCGTGCAGGTGGCTTGCGACATCACGACCGAAGCCGGCCGCGCCGAGGCGCTGGCGGCCGCCCCCCGGGTCGACATCCTGGTCAACAACGCCGGCGGCCCGCCGCCCGGCGATTTCCGCAACTGGACCCGCGAGCACTGGATCGCGGCGCTGGACGCCAACATGCTCACCCCGATCGAGCTGATCAAGGCCACGGTCGACAGCATGATCGCTCGCAAGTTCGGCCGGGTGGTGAACATCACGTCCTCCTCGGTCAAGGCGCCCATCGACATCCTGGGCTTGTCCAACGGCGCGCGCAGCGGGCTGACCGGTTTCGTCGCTGGCCTGGCGCGCAAGACCGTCGAGCACAACGTGACGATCAACAACCTGCTGCCGGGCGCCTTTCTCACCGACCGGCTGCGCGGCACCATGGCCGCCTCGGCCAAGGCGGCCGGCAAGGAGCTGGCCGCACTCGAGGAGCAGCGGCGCCTGGCGATTCCCGCGCGACGTTTCGGCAACGAGACCGAGTTCGGCCAGATGTGTGCCTATCTGTGCAGTGCCCAGGCGTCCTACCTCACCGGGCAGAACATCCTGCTCGATGGCGGCGCCTACCCGGGCACCTACTGAACACCCGCCGATTCAACCCGGACCGGTGGTGCCTGGCCACAGCGCATGGCGGGCACGCGCACCGGTTGCCACACGACGCTTCAATGACGATCGGGCGGATCACCGCCCACAGGGAGAACCTTCATGACCGGTACCACCAGCTCGACCCCCGAAAACACCGGCCCGCTCAAGGGCATTCG
>JBILSK010000137.1:0-5828 GCA_044372165.1 Burkholderiaceae bacterium
TTTCCTCGACAGTCTTGAGCTTGCCCATTGCCTGCTGCAGTTCGATCTGCTTGAGCTGGGAGTCGTTCGCCAGGGCGTCCTTCTGCTGATTCAGCTGGGCCGTCCAGGCGTCGATGCCATCCTTGGAGAGATCGCCCACGGCCGCGCCCATCGGGTCCTGATTGGCACCGTTGTTGAACCCCGCGGAATGCATCTTGCCAGCCATGTCGATCTGGCTGTTCCAGCGCTGGGTATCGGCCGACGACATGTTCCAGGAGGCCACCTTCGCCTTGGCGGCCTTGTTCCACTCGGGCGTTCCGGCTGTACCCGGCACATCCAGGAGCGCCTGCCGGCGAGACGCGTACTGAGCGCCATCGGCGGCATGACTCATATGATCCGTACCCTTCGTGCCATCCACTTTCTTGCCCATCGCGGTCATCGTGGCGATGTCCTGGCCGATCGCCTTGAGCCGGTTGTTGATCTCCTGCATCTCCTTCAGGCGGTTCTTCACATCGTTGGTGAAGATCGCGTGCCGGTCGCTCAACACGGCCACCGAGGCTGATTCGACCGTCAGGCCGTCGAGTTCTCCCAGACCCTGGAGGTAGGCGCCCTGGGCCTGGTACGTGCCGGTGGTCGGCGTGATGTTGACGCTCATGGATTCCTCTCTGTGGTGGTGGCGGGTTTGGGCGGGACTGGGTGAATACTCAGACCATGTTGCGAACGGTTCGCTTGGTCCCGCCGCCCGAGTTCGGACGGCGCAGACCGCGGCGCGCGATCTCGGCATCGATCGCATGCTTGAGCTCGTTCGCATCGGCCTCGATCTGGGCCTGCGATTCGGCACGACTGACCTCACGCGCCTTCTCGTTGCCCTGCACCAGAGAAAGAATACGATTGACCGTCTCGACATCGAGACCTGCGCCGGCGGCCACGGACTCGATCGAGTCGCGGTCGGCTTCAGCGATCAGCCTTTCATTGGTGTCGATCAAGGCCTGCAGTTCAGGGTCGAAATCGGTCATCTTCGAGCGCTCCGTGAATTCGGGTATGTGCACTCGGATGCTATCATTTTGCCCTGCGGCTTCTCAATTCCGGCTGCGTGCGTCAAAGTCGGTCGCACCCGGAAGGACTGGCCGGTTGGAGTGGGTCATGCAGATTCGGGAATTCGCTCAGCCGTCGATCCAATCCAGTCACCCTTCGCTTTCCGACCGATCCCGTGCTGCCACGGATTCGCGTTTGGCGCTCAAGGATGCAGGTTCCGCGCTGCAAAACGCCGCTGAGGAACTCACCCAGAGCCTGTCGGGTCGGGTCATGGAGCGTGCCCTGAAGGAGCGCCGGGTCACTCCCGGCTCGTCCGGGTCGTTCGTGTCACGCCACAAGGCGCACGCGCTGCTCAGCCAGATTCGGGATGCCCGGCATGGCGATGACGCCGAGGATGAGACCGAGGGCGATGTCGCCGGGCTGGCCCGGGAGATCATCGGCAATCCTCACGCGGCCAACGCCTTTTCCCAGGGCGGCGGCGGTGGCGGCTCGGACGACTCCACCGAGCAATTTCTCAGGCTGCTTGAAGCCGCCGACCTGATCGCACAGGGCAAGGCGGGCACGGACCCGGGCGGGCGCGGCGAGGCCGCTGCGCGCGAGGCCGCCGAGGAATTGATGGCCCTGCATGGCGACTCGATCCGAGCAGACCTCAACACGTTCGAACTGGCTGCGCAAGGGAGTTCGGCCAGCGAAGCGGCCGCCTTCAGAACCGCCTACAAGGACTCGGTGCTGGGCGCGGAGTCACTCACCGCCGCACTGGGGCATGTGCTGAAACTGGTCGATGGCGGTACAGGGGACGACTTCTCGCAGGCCGTCGACAAGTTGCGCACGGCACTGGGCCTGGATCTGGCGGCCGAACGCCCCTCTGCAGACCCGGTGCGATTGAAGAACCTGGTGTCCGATCTGTTCCAGCTCAAGGTGATTGCCACGATCGTCGATCAATCGCAGCGGCTGGGTTCGACCCTGGCGACGCGACACGGTGCACTGCCCTTCGTTGCCACGCAACTGACCGCCGATCTGGTCCAGATCAGCGCGGAGCGATGGGTTGATGCCTCGCGCTTCAGTCGATTGGCCGACCGCCACAGGATGAGCCAGCCGCCCGCGTGTCGTGTGGACTTTCTGACCGGGGTCCGAAACTGCATGAAGGCGCTGCCCGAGCAGGTCTTCAATGCTCCCGAGGCACGGCAAAGCCTGATCGATGCTGCCCAGGGCGCCATCGACGATGCCATCGACTTCGAGGAAACCCAGGAATGATCGCCTCGCACGCCGTCGAGGAATTCGGGCGCGTCGCGGGCCTGGTGGGCCTGAATCTACAGCCCGACGGACAGTGCGCGCTGGTCACCGCCGAGGGTACGGAGATCGGCCTGAATACCGATGGGCGCGATGAGGACACACTGGTGGTGTCGGTGGTTCAAGCGGCGCCGTTCGTGACGGCGGCTCAACTGCTGGTCATTCTGCAGACCTGCGATGTCCGCACGCAGACGATCATCCCGCCCGTTCGCGCAGCCCTTCAGGGGTCTGGCAGCGAGGCCCGCGTGATCGGTGCCCTGCGCCTCGATCGCGTCCGGCTCACCGGCCAGGCCATCGCTTCAGCCATCGAAGCCCTGCAGGCATGGCAGCGCGGCTGGCGGGCGCTGTGCGGACGCAATGACTGACCCCAACCGAGGAGCTGCACATGTCGATTGACGCGTTTTCGAGGATGGCCAGTCAGTACAACCTGAACATCGGCTATCTCAAGCCGAGCTGGGCTGACGAGCTGGACCTGAACAGCATCCTCGGGTTGGGCGATGCGCCGGGGCGCGCGCCCCACATCGACAACGAGGCCCGGCTCGATCCCTACGACAGCGGCAGCCGACTCCTGGCCGAGCAGTTCCGGTGGGCCACCTCGCCCGCAACCGGCTCCGACCCGCTCACACCGCTGGCGTTTGGTGCAGCGGTCGGCGAGATGGTGGAGACCCTGCGCCGCGAGGAGGCCAGCGTGAGCGACCCCGCGCAGGCAGCCAAGTTGCGACAGGCGTTGCGGCTGCTCGGCGAATTCAAGTCCAATCATGATCTGGCCTGGCAACAGGCAGGCGCACTGCGCCAAGGGTGATGATGAGCTTGACGACCCCCCAGCGCGAGGCGACAAGACAGGTCGGCCTGCTGTATCTGCGCTTCGGCTTTCCCGATCGGGCTGCGACGCTGTTTGCCGCACTGAACATCCTCGAGCCTCGGGAGCCGGAACACCTGCGAGCGCTCGCGCTGGCTCAGCATCTGGCAGGCAAGCCGAAGCTCGCCATGGCAGCCCTTGACGCCCTGGCCCTGGCCGGTGCGATCGATGCGCCGTTTCACTCCCTGCGGGCGCTCGTTCTGGGTGAACTGGGTCGTGCGGACGAATCACGCGCGGCCATGCAGGCCTATCTCGAAGCCTGCGAGCCTTCGGCTCGGCCTGCCGGCGAAGCCCTGCGCAGCGCGGCTCGCGGGGTTCGCCCATGAGCTTGCAGGCAGCGGTGCAGCGGGTGGCGCTTGCGGCATCGAGCCGCAACGACATTGTGCTCGCCACCATGCTGGTCGCCATCATCTTCATGATGATCCTGCCGCTGCCGACACTCGTCGTGGATGCGCTGATCGGTCTGAACATGACGATCTCGGCCGTGCTGCTGATGGTGGCGATGTACCTGCCCTCACCGCTGGCGTTCTCGTCATTTCCCTCGGTGCTGCTGGTCACCACACTGTTTCGGTTGGGCATCTCGATCGCGACCACCCGACTGATCCTGCTGCAGGGAGATGCCGGGCACATCATCGACACCTTCGGCAACTTCGTGGTGGGCGGCAATCTGGTCGTCGGCCTGGTGGTCTTCCTGATCCTGACGATCGTGCAGTTCGTGGTGATCACCAAGGGGGCCGAGCGCGTGGCCGAAGTCGCCGCGCGGTTCTCCCTCGACGCCATGCCGGGCAAGCAGATGTCGATCGATGGCGATATGCGGGCAGGCACCATCGACATGGACGAAGCGCGCCGCCGCAGACGGGTCGTCGAGCGGGAAAGCCAGCTCTACGGCGCCATGGACGGCGCGATGAAATTCGTGAAGGGCGATGCCATCGCCGGCCTGATCATCGTGGCGGTCAATCTGCTCGGCGGCATCCTGATCGGCATGCTCCAGCGCGACATGACGGCTGCCAAGGCGATGCAGACCTATTCGATCCTGTCGATCGGAGATGGCTTGATCTCGCAGATCCCGGCACTGTTCATCTCGATCTGCGCCGGCATCATGGTGACCCGCGTGCAGTCCGATGACGAGGGGGCCAGCAACGTCGGCAAGGACATCGGCGCCCAGGTGCTCGCGCAGCCCAAAGCGCTCATGATCGCGGGTGCCATTGCACTGGGCATGGGCGCCATCCCGGGCATGCCGACCTTCGTCTTCCTCTTGCTTGGGGTGCCCCTGATGCTCATGGGATGGGGCTTGCGCGCGCGCCCCGCCCAGGCGACCGATGCAGACACCGATCTCAATGCCGCCCCGTCGCTGCAACCCTCGGGTGCCCCGGCACGAACCGTGCGCAAGGACGGCACCGAAGAGTTTGTGCCCACGGTGCCGCTCATCCTCGACGTCTATCAGGATCTGGGCAAGGCCATCGATGGCAACACGCTCAACGAAGAACTGATCCGCATCCGTCGGGCCTTGTATTTCGATCTGGGCGTCCCGTTTCCGGGCATCCAGATCCGCTTCAATGAGCGCCTGTCGGCCGAGACCTACCAGATCGTGCTCTCGGAAGTCCCGGTTGCTCAGGGTCGCCTCAGGCCTCAATGGCTGCTTGTCATGGAACCCGAGCAGTCGCTGAACTCGCTCGGCCTGGCCTTCGAGAAGGACAAGCCTTTCCTGCCTGGGGTCGAGACGATCTGGGTCAAGGACTCGATGGGCGACCTGCTGTCGCGTGCCGGCCTGACCGTCAAGACGCCGGCCCAGGTGGTGACCTTCCACCTGGCCAGCGTGTTGCGGCGCAATTCATCGGAGTTCATCGGCGTTCAGGAGACACGCTTTCTCATCAGCGCCATGGAGCAGCGTTTCCCTGACCTGGTGAAGGAGGCCTTGCGGGTGATGCCCGTGCAGAAGATCGCCGAAGTGCTCCAGCGGCTGGTCTCGGAAGACATCTCGATTCGCAACCTGCGCACCATTCTCGAGGCGCTGGTCGAATGGGGGCAGAAGGAAAAGGACACCGTCCTGCTCACCGAGTACGTGCGAGGCGCACTCAAGCGACAGATCAGTTTCAAGTATTCCGGCGGGCGCAACGTCCTGCCTGCGTATCTGCTGGCGCCTCGGGTCGAGGAACAGGTCCGGAGCGCGATTCGACAGACCTCGGCGGGCAGCTACCTCGCGCTGGACCCCGCCACCACCAAAAAGCTCGTGGAAAGCATCAAGAAGAGTGTCGGCACGCTGCCCACGTCCGGCCAGCGCCCTGTGCTGCTGGCCTCGATGGACATTCGACGTTATGTGCGGCGGTTGATCGAACCCGAGCTGGGCGATCTTCAAGTCCTGTCCTACCAGGAGCTCACCCCGGAGGTGAACATCCAGCCCCTGGCGCGGATCGACCTGTGAACGCACGCCTGAAGCGCGCATCCGCCTTGCGGTCAGCCTGACATCGTGGCGGCCGACTCCCTCGAACTGCGCATCCTCACGGGCTTTCACGCCGGGGGCGTGAGCAGCCTGCATGCTGACGAATCCATGTCGCTCGGCTCGGACCAGGACAACGACCTGGTGCTGCGCGATGCGCCCTTCGTGTCGGCCCAACTGGCCTGGCAGGAAGGCACGCTGGTGTGGCGCGACGCATACGGCGAGTTC
>JBILSK010000138.1:0-5824 GCA_044372165.1 Burkholderiaceae bacterium
AAGAGGGCGGCCACCTTGCCGAGCATCAACATGCGGTGGGTGAATTCGAGGTCTTCCGAGCTCAGGCCGCGAAGGGCCGGGTCGAACCCGCCGATCGTATCGTAGAAGGCCTTCCTCACAGCCATGCCGGTCGGGAACAGGGGCTGGAAGTCGATCAGGCGCTCCAGGCTCAAGGGATACTGCAGCCAGACGCCGCCCGCAAGCGTTGGAAAGCCTTTGAAGAAACCCGCCGGGGCCTGCGAGAACTTGTCGGCGCTGCTGGACGACTCACTGCCGAAGGTCCGGAAATTCGTGAACGTTGCATCCAGGTCGGGTGCGGACACCAGCAGCGCGTCCAGGCGCTCAAGATGGGTCGGCTCCAGCAGGTCGTCGCAGTCGCAGAACACGACCCAGTCTGCGTCGGTCGCGGCCACTGCCGTGTTTCGGGCCACTTGCACGCCGTTATTGAGGCTGCGAATCAGCGTCACCTGGGGGAATTCACGCGCGACGCGATCAGCACCGCCATCAGTCGAGCCGTCGTCGATCACGACGATCTGGTCGAAGGGGCGAGACTGGTGCAGCAGGCTGTTCAGCGTCTCGCCGATCAGCGCATCGCGGTTGTACAGCGGTACAACTGCGGCATATCGAGTTTTCATGGCGGCGAGCGGAGGCGGACAGGTCGGAGGAGAGCCTGCACCGTGCCCGATTCTACCGGTGATCACCCGTGAGGGGGCGATCGACGGACGGCGTCAACGGATGTCCGGTGGCTGCACCGCCAGCCCGACCTCCGGGTGAGCTTGAGTGGGTGCGGGCAGCCCCGGTCACTGGCGGTTCTCCAGCCACTACAATCGGGTATCGCTTCACCGCAGATACCCGGGCCGTGCCTGATGCACCGACCTCTTTCAACGCGCGTCCTGGTCTTGATGACCCTGGTGGCCTTTGGTGTCTGGCTGTTCTTCGAACTGGCTGAAAACGTCCTGGAAGGCGAGACGGCACGCATCGATCGTGCCTTGATGCTCGCCCTGCGGCAGGCCGACGACGTCAGCCTGCCGCGCGGCCCCGCCTGGCTGGGGCAGGTTGCCCGCGACATCACTGCGCTGGGCGGCGCGCCTGTGCTGTGCCTGATCGTGCTCGTCGTGACGGTCTACCTCCTGCTGGCACGAAAGCCGCACACAGCACTCTATGTGCTGCTGGCCACGGTGACCGGGTCGGTGACCTCGCTCGTCTTGAAAGCGCTCGTGGCACGCCCTCGACCCGATCTGTTCACGCACGGCGATCGGGTGATCACGATGAGTTTTCCCAGTGGGCACGCCATGCTCTCGGCCGTGGTCTATCTCACGCTGGGGGCGCTGCTGACGCGGGTGGTGCCGACCCGTCGGCTCAAGGCCTATGTGATCGTCGTGACGCTCCTGCTGACCGGTCTGGTGGGTCTGAGTCGGGTCTATCTCGGTGTTCACTGGCCGACTGACGTGCTGGCCGGTTGGGCGGCCGGTGGCGCCTGGGCATTGGGGTGCTGGGGCTTGCTGGGTGTGCTGCGACCGAAGATCGAGCGCGTGGCATGAAGGGGCGCAGGTTCGGCGAGCGGCTCGGATTCGCCTGGTGCGGACTGCGTCTGGCGCTGCGTCGAGAGCGCAGCCTGCGGCTCCATGCGATGGCTGTGGTCGCCCTGGGCGTTGCCCTCCTCGTGCTCAAGCCGTCGATGATCTGGTGCGCACTGCTGGGGCTGGCAGCAGGTCTGGTCCTGGTGGCAGAACTGCTCAACAGTGCCTTGGAGACGCTGGCCGATCGGGTCCATCCTGAGCGTCATCCCGACATCGGTGTTGCCAAGGACATCGCCGCCGGTGCGGTGCTGGTGGCCTCGGTGCTGGCGCTCGGGGTGGCGCTGGCCTTTCTCGTCGACCGATACGCCTGAGCGCGCGCATTACCATGACAGCCCCGATGACTGATCGTCCACGAGGCCCTCGCTCATGAGTGACCTGCCCATTCCCCTGATCTTCGCGATCGCTTTCATCGCGGTGCTGGTGTCGATCGAGGGTGGCCTGAGAATCGGACGAAGACTCGGTGCAGGACGCCCAGGCGATACCGAAAAGGAGTCGCCTGCATCGGCGATTTCCGGCGCGGTGCTCTCGCTGGCTGCGTTCGTGCTGAGCCTGACGTTCAGCAGCGTCGCCGATCGCTTCGAGGCGCGCAAGGAACTGGTGCGCCAGGAGGCCAATGTCATCGGCACGGCGTTCCTGCGGGCGGATTTCCTGCCCGCACCCGAGCGCGAGCAGACGGTGGGTCTGCTCAGACGCTATGTCGACGGTCGGCTGCAGGCTGCGGCGGTACGCGACCCGGCGCAGTTGGCAGCCCTGGTCGACGAGTCGGCCGCTTTGCAGGACGAGTTGTGGCGCATCGCCGTGGCTTACGCGCGGGATGATCCGCACCGACAGCTGGCCAGTCTGTACGTGCAGTCCCTGAACGAGGTGTTCGATGTGCACTCGACCCGCGTGGCCGTGGCAGTGCAGGCACGCATGATGAATGAGGTCTGGATTGCGCTCGGGGTGCTGGTCTGTCTGGGCACGGCGACGGTCGGCTATGTCGCGGCGGTATCGGGGTCGCGCCGCTCGCGGCTGGAGCCGGTGCTGGCCGCCGCGTTCGGGCTGGTGTTTGCCCTGATCGGTGCCCTGGACAGCCACTCGAGCACCCTGCTGACAGTGTCGCAGCAGCCCATGATCGATGTGCGTGATTCGATGGCCCGCGGGGCGCCGCCCGGACCGGCGCGCTGAGCCCTGGGACGGACCCGTTCGCGAGATTCCCCCCTTCCTGGAGACGAAGACACCATGCACATCACTGACCTGTTCTTTCGTGGTTTTCGGATTCACCCCGAGCGCCTGGCATTCTCGGGCGACGGGGGCGACTTCACGTATCGCGACGCCTTTGCGCTGAGCAACCGCATCGCGCGCGCACTGCTTGACGACGGCTTTGCGCTGGGCGACCGGTTCGCCGTGCTGAGCCCCAACAGCAGCCTGGCGATGCTGGCCATGCTCGGCGGCCTGCGTGCGGGCGGCGCGTGGTCCAACCTGAACATGCGCGCGGCGCTGCCCGACATCATTCACATCCTGGCGGCCGGGCGCTGCAGCGTGCTCTTCTTCCACTCGGCGGCAGCCGGGATGATCGATGACATTCGGGCTGGCGTCCCGTCGCTCAAGCGGCTGGTCTGCCTGGATGCCGACGATCCGCGTGCGCAGCGCCTGAGCACCTTCATCGCGTCTCACAGTGGCGAACCGCTCGAGTTGCGTCTGCCCGAGGAGGCTCAGGGCTTTCAGGGCGCAACCGGAGGCACCACCGGGCGCTCCAAGCTCACGGTCGGTACCAATCGCATGATGCTCACCGCGGTGATGGCCTGGAACACCTGCCTCACCTACGACCACGATGAGCCGCCGATCAATCTCGCGGTGGCCCCCATCACGCATGCGGCCGGGTTCGTCGCGCTGGGCATGGGCTCACTCGGCGGCACCACGATCATGATGTCCGCGCCCGATGTGGGCCACATGATCGACCTCATCGAGCAGCGTCGCGTCAACACGCTGTTCCTGCCGCCCACGCTCATCTATGTGCTGCTCGCGCACCCGCGCGCCGCCACCGCGGACTTCTCGTCGCTGCGCTACCTGATTGCGGCCGCTTCGCCCTTTGCTCCTGAAAAGATCATCGAAGCCGTGCGTCGCTTCGGCCCGGTGGTGTGCCAGTCCTTCGGCCAGACCGAGTCGGGTTTTCCGACCACCTTCATGTCGCCGCGCGAGTTGCACGAGGCGGCCACCGATCCGGCCAAGGCGCATCGTCTGCTGTCCTGTGGCAGGCCGACCGTGATCGTGGAAGACATGGCCGTGATGGACGAGACCGGGCGACGCCTGGGCGCGGGCGAGACCGGCGAGGTGGTGCTGCGCGGGCCCACCGTGATGCTGCGTTATCTCGACGATGAAGCCGCCACGACCGAGATCCAGCAGTTCGGTTGGCATCACACCGGTGACATCGGCAAGGTCGACGAGGAAGGCTATTTCTACATCACCGACCGCAAGCGCGACCTGATCATCTCCGGCGGCTTCAACATCTTTCCCTTCGAGGTGGAAAGCGCGCTGATGAAGCATCCGGCGGTGCAGGACTGCGCCGTGATCGGTGTGCCCGACGACAAGTGGGGTGAGGCGGTCAAGGCCTGCATCCAGCTCAAACCGGGCATGACGGCCAGCACCGAGGAAATGATCGCCTGGACCAAGGAGCAGATCGGATCGATGAAGGCCCCCAAGACGGTCGATTTCATCGAATCCTTGCCGCGCAGCCCGGTGGGCAAGGTGTTGAAGAAGGACCTGCGCGCGCCCTACTGGGCTGGCAAGAGCCGTTCGGTGGGTTGAGCGTGTCCAATCTGATGTAGCGAGCAACCCACCCCCGTCGGAGCGGGCTGCCTCGGCGGGCGCGCACCCGGGTGTGATCAAGTGCATCGCATGTTCATGGCATCTGCGCCGACACTGCCCGAACTTCATTTCCGGCAGCCTCCATGTCAGGTGCTCGGTTCGATCCCTCTCATCCGCCTGCAGCGCGCTCGGCGCCTTCAACGGCGGAAGGATCCCGCAGCGGGCAGATCTCCGGCGTGCTGCCAGGGATCGACGCGCTGCCGACGCCTGAATCGATTCCCGGCACGCTGCTGGATGTGCTGCGCCTGCGCGTTCAGCGTGACCCGGCAGGCGTTGCACTGGCCGATCCCCTGGGAACGGAGACCACCGCGCAGCTGCTGAGTCTGAGCCGTCGCGTGGGGGAGTTGCTGAAGGCTCACGGGGTGCGTGCCGACGATCGGGTTGCGTGTGTCAGTCGCTCGTCGCCGGCAGGGGTGCGCTGGATTGTCGGCATTGGCTGTCATGCGACGGTGGTTCCGATCGATCCGGCACTGGGCGAGGCTGCGGTTCAGGCGCTGATGCGTCGGGTCGGTGTGACGCTGCTCGTCGTCGATGGGCCCCAGACCGAGACCGCCCGGGCCGCAGCACGCTCATTGGCGATTCCCGTGCTCGATGTGTGCATGGCGCAGCTCGCCGAAGCATCGCGCCGAGCGGTCCACGCGGATCGATGCGCGCTGCTGTGGTCGGAGCAGACGGACGCCTCGGTGCCGCGGCCAGATTCGATCTTTCTGGTGCTGAGCAGTTCAGGAACCACCGGGCGCCCGAAGCTTGTGCCCCATACGCAGCACGCGATGCTGTGGCGCTGCGGTCAGCATCAGCATCCGGATCAGGTGATGGATTTTCGCGGCTGGGTCAATCCGATGCCGCTGTACCACGCGTTCGGCATCTACTGTCTGCTCAAGTCGCTCCTGTGGGGCACGGTGCACTGCGCGCTGGATGGCTTCGTTGCAGAAGACTTTGCCGGGTGGGTGCGCCGCATCGACGCCGATGTCTATGGCGCCACCCCGCTCATTCACGCAGAACTGCTGCGCACGATGGAGCGCGATCCCTCGCTGCTCGCAGGCTGGCGTCCCAGGACGGTCTTCTCCTCCGGTGCTCCCTTGTCAGCCGTGGGGCTGCACGCGCTGCTGGAGCGCTTCGGCGCGCCGGTTCAAGTGAACTACGGCATGACCGAATGCGCGCTCACCGTGCAGGTGTACCGCCCCGGTCAGCGTGTCGACACCTCGGTCGGACCCGCCCCGCCCGGGGTGGTGCGAGTGGTGGATCCGTCGGGTCGGGAGCTGCCGATCGGCGAGGTCGGCGAGGTGGTCACACGCGGCCCGACGGTGTTGAAGGGCTATCTCGATGATCCTGCGCTCACGGCACGATCGTTTCGGGACGGCTGGTTTCTGACCGGTGATCTTGGGCGGCTCGCCCAC
>JBILSK010000140.1:0-5811 GCA_044372165.1 Burkholderiaceae bacterium
GCCGCGTGGGAGACGCTGTCAGCCCCCTTGCGCGGCATGCTGGAAGGCCTGCGCGCGGTGCATGACGGCGGCTACACCTATGGAGTGCGACAAAAGCAGAGCGGGCGCGAATTTCCGGTGTCCAGTCACCCGATCGCGCGCACCCATCCGGTCACCGGGCGCACGGCCCTGTACGTCAATTCAGGCTTCACCACGCGCATCGAGGGCATGCGCCGCAGCGAAAGCGACGCGATCCTGCAAATGCTGTTTCGGCACTGCGAACTTGACGACTTCAAGTGCCGCTTTCATTGGGAGCCGGGGTCGGTTGCCTTCTGGGACAACCGCTGCGCACAGCACCTGGCGGTCTGGGATTACTTCCCGCACCGGCGCTACGGCCATCGCGTGACCATCGCGGGCGACACGCCGGTCTGAGGCGTGGGCCACGGGCCCCGCTGTCCGAACCCGTGGATTGATGCTTCGGTATCAGGCGCGCAGACGCGCCACCGCACGGCCCAGGCGCGCCACGCCCTCGCCGATCTGCGCAGGGCTGGGCGTGGAAAAGGACAAGCGCAGCGTGCTGGGGTCGGACTGATCGGCGTAGTAGATGTCGCCCGGCACGAAGGTCACTTTCTCTGCAATCGCGTGCGGCAGCAGGTCGCGCGCACCGAGCCCGTCTTCCAGGCGACCCCACATGAACATTCCGCCCTGCGGGATGTTGAAGGCCACACGACCCGCAAGATGCGTTGCGATCGCATCGCGCATCGCGGCCGCGCGCTCGCGATAGGCGCCCACGATCACCGGCAAATGTTCGCGCAGGCGGCCGGCCTTCAGATAGCGATGCACAGTCATCTGGGTGAAGCCCGGGTTGGAGAGGTCATCGAGCTGCTTGGCGAGCATGCAGGGCCGGCGCAGGGTCTCGGGGCCGGCCATCCAGGCCACGCGCAGGCCGGGGGCGATCACCTTGGAAAAGCTGCCCAGGTGCACCACCCACTGACGTGATCCGGGCACCTGGTCGGTGAGCGCATACAGATGCGGCAGCACGTCGCCCTCGAAGCGCAGGCGGCTGTAGGGGTCGTCCTCGGCAATCACGAAGCCGTATTCGACCGCCAGACGCAACAGCTTCAAGCGCCGCTCGATGGGCATGCTCGCGCCGCTCGGGTTGGCGAAGGTCGGCACCACATAGAGCAGGCGCGGGCGCGGCATCGCCGGATCACGCAGCAGGGATTCCAGCTCGTCGACATCCAGGCCGTGAGCGTCCACGCCCACTGTCAGCGTGCGGGCACCCGCCACCTTCAGCACGCGGATCGGCCCGGTGTAGGTGGGGCGCTCGACCACCGCGCAGTCGCCCGGACGGATCAGCGTGCGCACCAGCAGATCGAAACCCTGCGCGGAGCCGGACAGGATCAGCAGCTCATCGGGCGAGACCGGCGTGCTGCACTCGGTCATCCACTGCGCGACCGATTCGCGCAGCAGCACCATCCCCTCTGTGGGACCGTACTGCAGGCAGGCGGTGGGCGAATCGGTGAGCGCGGCATTTGCGGCCTCGCGCACGCCGTCACGGTCAAAGAGCTCGGCGCCTGGATAGCCGCCCGCCAGCGAGATCATCGCGGGGTCGGCCATCAAGCGACTCAGTTCGCGCACCAGCGACTCGCCGATGTTTCGGTAGGCCGGGTTCACGAGCGATTCGGGCGAAGCGGGTGCGGGTTGAGTCATGGCGGGCCGTCCGGGGTCGAGACCGACATTCTGGCACCGCCTGCAATCGATCCAGCAGACGCCGGCCATGCCGAGGCAAAGGCGCGGTGCGCGAGGTCTCGAAGCTGGATTGATCGAACGCGTGCCGGCGAAGCCCGCTTGACAGCCCCCCAAGAAGTTATTACAAAAGTAATCACATCGGAGGTCTCATGGTCCAGCTCAAGATACGCAAGTTCGGCAACTCGCTCGGGGTTGTCCTTCCCAAGGAAGTGCTCAGTCGCCTGCAGGCGGGTGACGGGCAGGCGCTCTATCTGGTCGAGGCGCCCGACGGCAGTTACCAGTTGACGCCCTATGATCCGGCCTTCGCGCAGAAAATGAGCAAGGCCGACGACATCATGAACCGGTATCGCAACACCTTGCACGTGTTGTCGAAATGATCGAACCGGTCTGGATCGATGAACGCGATGCCATCACGCTGCATGATCGCCTGTTGGCGCTGCACGGGGGGGCGCAAGGCGCTCGCGATCTGACACTGCTGCAATCGGCGCTCGCGCGTCCTCGACAGCTGCTCGCCTACGGCCAGGTGAACGATGTCATTGCCCTGGCAGCGGCCTACACCTTCGGCATTGTTCGAAACCATCCCTTCATCGATGGCAACAAGCGGACAGGCTTCGTGGTCGGCATTCTCTTTCTGGAAATCAACGGCTACCGATTTGAAGCGACCGAGGAAGACGCTGCGCAAGCAGTGCTTTCGCTGGCGGCGGCAACCCTGACAGAAGATGCCTACGCCAACTTCTTGCGGGACAACAGCGCGCCAGTGGAATGACGCCGTGCGGGCCGGAGCCTTGCATCACACCATTGGCGGCCTGCGGTGCGGCCGGACGGTTCAGCCCTGCCAAGGATTGATCACCTCAAGACCTGCAGCCTCGAATGCAGAGACGTCGCGGGTGGCGATCTTCAGGGCGCGGGCTGCTGCCGTGGCGGCAATGTAGCCGTCTGCTCGCCCGATCGCCTTTCCCTCGCGTCTCGCGTGCGCCATCAAGCGGGCATAGGCTCGGGAGGCATCGAGATCAAAGGGCACCACCCGGCCACTGAAAGCCGGGAGGACCTCTTGCTCCAGGCGGTCCTGATAGACGGTGCGACGCTTGCCCTGCGGCATCGAGGCGATGCCAAATCGCAGCTCAGCGACGGTGACGGCCGCCAGGTAGAGCGTTTCGATCGCTTGTGCATCGACCCAGGCCAACACTCCGGGGTCTGGTTCGACCTTCCACAGCTCAGAAATGACATTGGTATCGACCAGGATCACTCGAACCTCATCGGTTCGACCGGGCTTCGATCACGCAGCGCATCAAAGTGTCCGGCTTCAGCGTCTGTCAGACCACCCGCCTCACGGGCGATGGACACCAGCAGCGAACCCAGCTTCAGGCGACCTTCCGGCCGCGCGGCCTTCTCCAGGATGTCCCGAATCTCTGCCTCGGTGCTGCGCCCGTTAAGTGCGGCGCGCACGCGCAACGCGCGATGCACATCATCGGGCAGATTGCGAACGGTCAAGGTTGCCATGTCGTCAATTCAATATAGAGCAGTCAATGCTGTCATTATATTGATTCGCAATCATTTGAACACGTGCAGTCGGGACAGAGGCGGGTGCGCTGGTCCCCGCGGCCCTGCTGCTCAACCCGGGACTGTCTGCGGCAAGCCTCATCGCCCTGCCGGACGGCTATTCGAGCACCTTCGGCATCGGGTTATCCCCTTCGCTGACCGGCATCACCCTCCGCATCCTTCAATCGCAGGTTGCCGCCTCCTTGCTGGGCGGCCTGCGCCCTCGTCGGTCTGGTCGCCGCGCGACGCCGCCACTCACTGACTGCGCCGACGCTCTGACTGCAGCAACCACAGCCCGGCGGCCAGCAGCAGCGCAATACCTGCCCAACCGACGGGATCGGGCAGCTCGCCCCACACCAGCCAGCCGGCCGTCAGGGCAAAGAGCAGGCCGCTGTAGCGAAACGGCGCGATCACGGTCAGGTCACCGGCGCGCGCGGCCAGCGTGATCAGGTGGTAGCCGGCGGCCAGAAACACCGCGGCCAGGGCGATGAGCGCGATCTGCGTGGCAGTCATCGGCTGCCAGCCCTGCCACCACAGCACCGGCGTTGACAAGGCCAGGATCGCGCAGGCGCTGGCGATCGTCACCGAAAACGACGGCACGCCCGGCGGAATGCGCCGTGTCACCAGGTCCCGGAAGGCATGCAGCAGCGTGGCGAGCAAGCACACCAGCGAGAAGGTGTTGAAGCCCGCGCTGTCGGGCCGGATGATCAGCAGCACGCCGCAAAAGCCGGCAGCAATCGTGAGCCACCGGCCCAGCGTGGCCCGCTCACCGAGCAGCAGTGCCGCCAGCACGGCAATGAAAAGCGGCGCGGCCATGTTGATCGCCATCGCGTTGGCAATCGGCAGGTGCAGCAGCGAACTCAGGTAGGCGAAGGTCGCCAGCGCATCGATCAGCGCGCGGGCCAGCACCCAGCGACTCTCGAAGTGGCTGGCCCGCGGTGGCGCGCCCATCGCACGCGCCACCAGCAGGATCAGGGCGAGCGCGAAGACCCCGCGCACCACGATCAGCTGGGTGGTCGGCACGGACTGCCCGACCAGTTTCACCAGGGTGTCGTTCACCAGGTAGGCGGCCATCGAGGCCACCATCAGGCGAATGCCGCGGGCGTTGACGCGCCAGGCTGACGCGCCCGATGCCGTCACCGCGCTCACCCGCCCTTGCGCAGCCCCGCTGCAATGCGCTCCAGCAGCATCTCCGACGAACCATCAGTGAAGCTCGCCACGCGCGCGCCCACCAGGTGGCGACCAAAGGGATGCTGCTCGCGCAGGCCTTCGGCGCCCATGGCCTGCGCCAGCACGGCCAGTTGCCGCTCGGCCATGCGGGTGGACATCAGCTTGGCCTGGGCGGCGATCATCATCGCGTCTTCCCGGGCGTCGATACGCCGCGCCGATTCTTCGACCATCAATCGACACCCTGCCAGTTCGGCCGAGGCCTCGGCCAGACGCCAGCGCCAGCCCTGGTGATCGGCCAGCGACACACCGAAGGCCTGCCGGGACTCTCCATAGGCGGTCGCGACGCGCAGCGCCTCACCCACCATGCCACAGCACATCGACGCCACATAGGTGCGTGCGCCATTGATCGAGGTCATCGCCGCCTTGAACGCCTTGCCAGGCGGCTGCAGCATCTCCTCGTCGGTCGCCACATAGCCGTCCAGGCCGAAGCCGCCGGTGCCGATCGCATGCTGGCCGGCCAGCGCGAAGGCCGGCTCGCGTACCACGCCGGCCCGATTCAGGTCGATGAGAAATCCGGCGATGCCCTTGCCGGCCGAGCCCGGCTCGGTCTGCGCGTACATGATCGCGACATCGGCCTGCGCGACGTTGGTGATCCAGGCCTTGCGCCCGTCCAGCCGCCAACCGCCCGCCACCTTGGTGGCCCGCATGCCGATCGCGCTGAAATCCGAGCCCATGCCCGGCTCGGTGAGCGCCGTGCAACCGATCAGGGTGCCCGCCAGCAGGCCCGGCACCCAGCGGGCGGCCAGCGCCGGCGGCGCGTCGCGAGCGAGCTTGTTGGCCACGTTCTGGGTGTTGACCAGCGAGAACGCGAAGGCGTAGTCGGCCGCCGCGGTGATCTCGCAGAAGCGGTTCTTCACCGAGAAGGGCAGCCCCAGGCCGCCGTGTTCGACCGGTGTCTCGATGCCGGTGAGGCCCAGGGCGGCGGCGGCCTGGAAGACCTCGGTGCCCATGCGTCGCTCGCGCTCCCATTTGGCAGCATTGGGGGCGACGACTTCGCAGGCGAATCGGGCGGCGCGCTCGAGCAGCGCGGCGGCATCAGAAGGGGATGAGTGCGTGTTCATGCGTCGATCTTAGGCGAGGCGGGACCACCGAGTCTGCACCGATGGGTGATTTTCAGCATGAGCCCGATGGCGAAGAGGTATCGCGAAACGGAATACACCACAGGTACAACCGGCTAGACTCGACTCGATACCACCGACCGGCCCTGCGCGAGCCACAGACTCGTGGCCGGGCGCATCGCATCAAGGAGACATTCATGGTCCCGACGATCCTGCCCATTACCCCTGGCTTTGCCGCCGAAGTGGGTGACAT
>JBILSK010000139.1:0-5811 GCA_044372165.1 Burkholderiaceae bacterium
CGGGTCATGGCAGAGGGGATGGCCTGTGCGAGAAAGAAGTCAAAAGCTTAACCGATGCCCGAGCGCCGGTTGAGCGCGGGCTCGAGTCGCCACCGGTCAGCGCTCGACAAGACCCTGAGCGGCCAGCAGCCCAGCGGTGTCGCGCTGCGCGCGCTGGTATTCCTCGGTCAGCTGCCCGATCAGCTCGTCCACCGATTGCACGGCCTGCACCGCCGAGACAGTGTGTCCAGCACTCCAGATGTCGACCCAGCGCTTGGGGCCGTCGGACGCGGGCGCGGCGCGATTGTCGGCCGCATCGCCCGCCCGCCCGGCGTTGTGGGCGCTGAAGAGTTCCCGCGCCCGCTCGGGGCTGATCTTGCCTGCCAAGGCTTCCGGATCAAGGCCCGCCCCGGCAATCGAGGGGCGCAGCATGTTGGTGTCCAGGCCGGTGAAGGCCTGGGTCAGCATCACGTCATCCAGGCGGCTCTCGACCAGCATGCGCTTGTAGCCCTCCACCGCCATGCTCTCGCGGGTGGCAATGAAGCGCGTGCCCATCAAGCCCAGGTCGCAGCCCAGCACACGTGCGGCCCACAGGGCCACGCCATCGGACAGGCCGCCAGACAGCACCAACGGGCCGTCGAAGATCGCGCGTACCGCCCGCACGAAGGACAAACCGTTGACCCAGCCGGTCTGGCCGCCAGCCCCCGCGGTGAGCAGCACCAGGCCATCAGCGCCGACCTGCAAGGCTTTTTCCGCATGGCGCATCGAGGCCACGTCGGTCAGCACCTTGCAGCCGATGTCGTGCAGGGGCGCAACAATGGCCTCGGGCGAACCGACGCTGGCGATCACCAGCTCCACCCGATGCTTCAGCAGCACCTGCAAGTCGGCCTTCAGCACCGCGGGGTCGCGGCGCATGATGATGTTCGGACACACCGGAGCGGTCGGTCCATCGACCGCGCTGCACTCCTGCGCGATGCGGGTCAACCAGGCATCGAGTTCCTCCGGGCTGCGGGCATTGACGGTTGGAAAGGATCCGATCACGCCACGGCGACACGCCGCGGAGACCAGATCGGGACCCGAGACGCGCAGCATGGGGGCCGCGATCAGCGGCAGCTTCAGGCGAGAGGACAGCGAGGCAGGCAGGCTCATGGGATCGGGGCTCGGACAAGGGGCCGGATGCGGCGCGGGCGAAGCGGCAAGCATCGCACACGCGCGCGCAACGCCTGGCCAGGTCTGCGGAACGCGTGCCGTCACACAGTGGACACGTCAGGTGATCAATGCAGGCCGCGAGGGCTATCCTCTGCGGTTGCCCTCCCTGTCCGCTTCATGTCCACTGTCACGACCTCCCGACTGATCCGCCTGCTGCTGCTCGTCCTGCTGGTCGGCTCGGTCAATGGACTGTCGCGCGTGACCCTGCCGCTCTTTGCCGCTTCGGTCGGGGCGCAGCCCTGGCAGATCGGCATCACCGGGGCGCTGGGCTATTTCGGCATGCTCACGCTGTCGCTGCCGATGGGGCTGCTGATCGATCGATACGGCGGGCGGCGCATGTTCGTGACCGGCGCCTGCGCGGCGGCCGGGCTGTATCTGGTGCTCGCGCAGACCGCCTCCCCCTGGCCGGTGATCGGCGTGGCCGCGGTCCTGGGCTTGGTGCTGCCGTTTAGAAACATTCCAGTGCACACCGAATTCCTGTCCATGCTGCCGAAGCTGAGCCCTTCCAAGGCCGGCTGGAATCGAGCCGCGAACATGTCCGGCATGTTCCTGCTGGGCCCGGCGCTGGCGGCAGCGGTGATTGCCGCGGCCGGCTTTTCGATGGTGATGTTGATTGCGTCAGCCGCCTTGAGTCTGGGGGTGCTGGCGGGCGCGGGGGCACTGAGCCGTCCCGCCGCCCAGGCGCGCGATGTCAATCAGGCCTTCGGCACCCGCTTGCGTGGGCAACTGGGGCTGCTGCGCGAAGACATCGGGTTGCGCCGCACGATCTCGGTCGACTTCCTGTTTCAGATGGCTGCGGCCTACTTCGTCGTGTTCGGGGTGACCGCGGCGGTGCGCCATTTCGGCATGACCCAGCAGGCCGCCGTGGGTCTGGTGACCGTCCAGGGGCTGACCTATGTGCTGATGCTGATTGCAGGGGGTGCGATGACGGCTCGGCTGGGCAACGCCCGCAGTTACCTGCTGGCCCTGAGTCTGATGGCGGTGCAGGCGGCGCTCTTTGCCTTTGGCAGCGGGCCGCGGGCGCTGTGGGTGGCGGCACCCATCATGGGCTTGGCCACCGGCATCCAGGGTTTGCTGAGCACCCTGCGCTTTGCCAGTCTCATGCAGCAGCACGGGCGCGGGCGGATTGCCGGGCTGAGCTCGATGGGCCCGCCGGCCGGCGGGCTGCTGGGCGGGCTGGGCGGGGGCCTGCTCAGCCAGCAGTTCGGGCTGCAATCCGGATTCGTGGTCCTGACGCTGGCCTTCGTGCTGGCGGCGATCGTGGCCTGGCGCACGCCCGAGGGCTGGTAGGCTCACGACCGCCGCAGGTCAGACAGGGTGTCCCGCGCCCTCCCCCCGGCCTGCACGGCATCCCGCCGTACTCAGGCAGTCGCCAGCTCCCGCACATCGATCTTGTAGAGCTCGGCCACATTGCCGGACACGATCCCATCGCGCTGCTCGGGCGTGAGGTGTTTCGTCTGTTCGGCCAGCATCTCCTGCGACCACGGCCAGGTCGAATCCGAATGCGGAAAATCGTTGGCCCACATCAGGCGCTTCCAGTTCATATGGTCGACGGATCTGAAGGCAACCCAATCGTCCTGGAAGGTGGTGTAGATGTGCTCGGTGAAGAACTCGCTGGGCAGCTTCTCGAGGTTCACGCCCGGCGCCAGCCAGTTGCGATGACGCTTGTAGGCATGGTCCATCCGGTACAGGTAGTGCGGCACCCAACCGGCATCGGCCTCGACGCAGACGATCTTCAATTGCGGGAAGCGCTGAAAGACACCGCCGAAAATCAGCGTTCCGATGATGTCCTGGTTGCCGCGGATGATGGACAGGAAGGTGTTGATGCGCGGCCCGCGGGTCGGTGCCGTGTCCTTGGTCGTGAGGATGTGAAACGACAAGGGCAGATCCAGCTCGATCGCGGCGGCCCACACCGGGTCGTAGACCGGCGAGTCATAGTCTTCCACAGCCGGATTGCCGGGCATCATGACGCCCCGCAAGCCCAGGGCCTTGATCGCCTTGAAGTCCTCGATCATTTCAGCGGGCGTGCGCCCGGAGCTTTGCCCGCAGCCCAGCAGCCGGGTCGGATGACGGCTGCAGTACTGGGCAATCCAGCGGTTGTAGGCGGCAAAGCAGGCGGTCTTGTAGTCGTAGTCGCTGTGACTGCACAGCAGCATGCCCACTGTCGGATAGATGATCTCGGCCGCCACCCCGTCGCGGTCCTGGTCGGCCATGCGTGCATCCGGATCCCAGCCGCCGCGATGCAGTTCCTCGAAGGTCGTGCCGCCGCGCGTGATGGACTCGGGCGGCTTGCCGGCTGCGGCGACCAGTCCCAGCGCGATCGGCTTGGGCATGCCATCGATCTGGAAGACGTCGCCCTTGTCGGTACGAACAATGCGCGGGGCGCGGTCACGCCAGGCGCGGTCGATGTGTGCGGTGTAGGTGTCGGGCGCCTCGGTGATGTGCGAGTCGGCCGAAATGATCGGAACGGTCATGCGATGCCCCTCCTGTGTGGTCCGGGCCAATATAGCCCTCAAGCCGCCAGGCGGGTTCCGCAAATCGGTGCGTGGTCGGTGTGCACCGCAACACGCTCTGCAGGACCTTTTCAGACGCCCGGGATGGGTTCGCCTGGCTGAAGCGCCGGCTCGGCGTGCGTGAAAACAGTGGTGCGCGGCACGGCCTGCTCGATCGCGTCCTCGATCCGGTCCAGCAGCTCATGGGTGTGGTGAATGGTCCATTCGCCCGGCACCCGCACATCGAGATAGACGAAATTGCGCGCCCCGGCACGGCGGGTGCGCAGGTTGGCAAAGCTCACCTCGGCCGATTGCAGACGCTCCAGGGCGCCATTCACCGCCGCCAGTTCGTCGCCTTCCAGGGCTGCATCCATCAGACCATGCGCCGAGGCGCGGACCAGTTGCCAACCCTCCAGCAGGATGTGGCAGCCCACGGCGATGGCCACGGCGGCGTCCAGCCAGAGCCAACCGGTCACGGTCACCAGGGCAATCCCGGCCACCACACCGATCGAGGTCCAGACGTCGGTCATCAGATGCCGCGCACTGCCTTCCAGCGCCATCGACCGAAACTGCTTCGAGGCGCGGCGCATGGCCAGGGCCACGGCCAGATTGATCAGGCTGCTGCCGATCGACAGCGCCAGACCCAGACCGACCGATTCGAGAGGCTCAGGGGCAAACAGTCGTCCGGCGGCTGACCAGATGATGGCGCCTGCGGCACCGAAGATCAGGATGCCTTCGAAGCCGCTGGAAAAATACTCGGCCTTGGTATGGCCGAGCGGATGGTCGTCATCGGGCGGTGCGTGCGCAATCGTGATCATCCAGAGCGCAAAGCTTGCGCCGGCCAGATTCACGAAGGCCTCCATCGCATCCGACAGCAGGCCCATGGACCCGGTGACCCACCAGGCCAGGGTCTTCAGGCAGATGGTGGCCACCGCCGCAGCGGTGGACAGCCAGAAATAATGACGAGGTTCCATGGGCGACAATCGATCAGTGGGCTGCGCCCGGCAATCAGGCGAGCCCGCATTGTCCCTGATGGATGTGAACAGCCGATCTCAGGCCAGGTGGGTGGGCTTGTCGCAGGCCACGGTACCCAGTTCGCCGGGAATCGACACCTCGAGCAGTTCGAACTCCGTGGAAGTGGCGGTCTCGTTGTGCTTCAGGCCACCCGGAATCAGCAGCGACTCGCCCGAGTTCAGTCGAAGGCTGCGGCCATCCTCGAACTCGAGATCCACCCAGCCCGTCAGGCAGTAGACGAATTGCGCTTCGCAGACGTGGTAGTGCCAGCCGGTCGGCTTGGACAGGCCCTGCGAGGAGGACATGATCTGGGCTCGCATGCGGCCCTCGGTGGCCTGGGCCACCAGCAGGTCCTGGTACTTGAAGAATTCACGTCGCCCGGGCACCACCGGCGCCGTGGCCGGGGTGGCATGGGCCAGGGTGCCAGTCACCGTCACATCGTTGCTCATCTCGAGTCCTTGTCGTGGAGGTCAGGAAGCCGTGCAGGCGTGGGGCGCAGCGGTCCGGCGTGACACCTTCAGCCTGGCCAGCCCAGCCGGATGGGGTCTGCGCCGTCCCAGCCGCGCGCGGCCTCGCGCACGCCCGAGAAGATTCGGGCGCGACCGGCCGTGAGTTCGGCCATCTCGATGACCGTGCCCGGATGGCCTTCCTGCCAGAGGTAGACAAAGCGCCCCCGCGGGCTGTCGCCCTGCTGCCCGACCGTGTAGCCGGCCCGCAGCGCCGAATCGAGCCTGGCGTCATAGTCGCCCGGCCAGCTTGACCAATGCTGCATGCCTTCGTGCCCGGCGGCCAGAAAATCACGGTACATGCTGGGCGTGCTGCAACGCTGCTGGATCAGCTCGAACTGCACCTCTCCGGAGTTGGCCAGGGCCACCGAGATGTGCAGGTCAGGCTGCTTCTGGCCCCGGTAGCTGAAGTCACTCACCACCAGCTTGTCGGTGTAGAACCAGGGGCCGATGCCGCAGACCTCGACCCAGTGCTTCATCGCGGCCTGGATGTCGCGAACGACGATCCCGACCTGGTGACAGTCTCCGAACAGACGGCTCATGGCAAGGATTCCAGCTCAGCGCTTGATCGGGAAGAAGGACACCGGATTCATCAGGCGGTTTTCCTGCGC
>JBILSK010000141.1:0-5728 GCA_044372165.1 Burkholderiaceae bacterium
CTTTTCCATGGTTCCTGGGTGAGCCGGATTCTTCAGGATCTGAGGCATCAAATGAGATCAGTGCTGGCCTGTGCAGGGCTCATGAGCGGTGTGTTGATGGGCTGCTCCGGGATGAGCCCGAATGTCAATGCGACGAGCGCCGATACCCGCTCCACCGTCTACGCGGGCGGACCCATTCTCACGATGGTGGGTGAGCGGCCCAATACGGTCGAGGCGGTGGTTGTGCGCGATGGCCTCATCGTTTTTGCCGGCGCCCGGGCGCCGGCCTTGGCACAGGCCGGAACCCGGGCGACCCAGGTGAATCTCGCCGGTCGCACGTTGTTGCCGGGTTTCATCGATGGTCATGGTCATCTGGAAGGGGTCGGGTTGCAGGCCGTCTCAGCCAATCTGCTACCCCCGCCTGACGGTCGCAACGACTCGATCGCAGCCTTGCAGAACACGGCTCGGGAGTGGATGTCGCGCTCGCCGATTCCAGCCAGCTATCGCATCGTCCTGGGCTTTGGCTACGACGATTCCCAGATCCGGGAGCGTCGTCATCCGACTCGCGATGAACTGGATCAGATCAGCACCGAACTGCCCGTCCTGTTCATCCATCAATCCGGCCATCTGGCCGTGGTCAACAGCCGTGCTCTCGAGATGCTCGGCTATTCAGCGGCCACGCCGGATCCACAAGGCGGCGTGATTCGCCGTCGTGCCGGAAGTCAGGAGCCTGACGGTGTGCTCGAGGAAACCGCGTGGTTCAGCGCCGCCGCAAAGCTGGTCTTTGCCCAGACCAAGGAACGCGAATCGCACGCGCTGATCGACGCAGGCCAGAACCTGTATCTGCGGTACGGCTACACCACTGCACAAAGCGGGGCAACTGATCCGGGCAATGTGTACGGATTCATGCAACTGGCGCAGGCAGGGCGCCTGAAACTGGATGTGGTTTCGTATCCGACCTACGTGATGATCGGGCAAAACGACTTCATGAGCAGCCGGTTTGCAGGCAAGGCTTACACCGGCGGCTTTCGAATCGGTGGCATCAAAGTCACCCTCGATGGCTCTCCCCAGGGCAAGACCGCGTGGCTCACGCAGCCCTATTTCAAAGTGCCTGAGGGTCAGCAGCAGGACTATCGGGGCTATCCGGCCTTTACCGACACGCAACTCGACGGCTTTGTCGAGGTGGCCTGGTCCCGGGGGTGGCAGGTCCTGGGTCATGTGAACGGCGACGCAGCCCTTGACCAGTTCATCGGCGTGATCGAACGGGCCACGCGTCGACACGGTGCGGCAGACCGACGCGCCGTGGCCATCCATGCTCAGACCGCACGGACCGATCAGCTGGATTCGATGAAGCGTCTGGGCATCTTCCCCAGCTTCTTTCCGATGCACACCTTCTACTGGGGGGATTGGCATCGGGACTCGGTGCTGGGTGCGGCGCGCGCTGCACACATCAGTCCGACGGGCTGGGCCCTGCAGCGCGGCATGAAATTCACGTCGCACCATGACGCGCCGGTGGCCTTCCCTGATTCGATCCGCGTGCTGTCGAGCACGGTGAATCGAACCACACGCAGCAATCAGGTGCTGGGTCCGGAACAGCGCATCGACCCCTGGATTGCGCTCAAGGCGATGACGGACTGGGCAGCCTGGCAGCATTTCGAGGAAGCGAGCAAAGGCACCATCGAGGTGGGCAAGCGGGCGGATTTCGTGGTGCTCGACCGCAATCCGCTGACAGTCCCTCGCGAATCATTGGGCGCGCTCAAGGTGCTCGAAACGATCAAGGACGGCCGTTCAGTGTGGCGGGCTGATTCCGGCGATGCGGCTGAAGCGCCGGGTTGTGCCGACTCGGCCGCCTGCTTCGCCCAATTAAGCGCGGTGATGGGTACACCCCGCTTTCAATGGTTCACCCGCGTGCCGCGTTGAGTCGTGGTTCGGGCAGGCTAGCCTTCGACGAGGCTCGCCGTGCCCAGCCGGGTATCAGCTCGCCCCAGGCACTCTGGGCAGGTCAGGCTGCAGACTCGCGCACACCGTCGCAGTGGTGGCTGCATCCAGCGGCAGCTTCTTTTGCAGCAGGGGTACGCCGTTCTTCACAGCGATGATCTCGGCAAGAATCGCCACCGCGATCTCGGCAGGTGTCTTCGCGCCGATGTCCAACCCGATCGGCCCGTGCAAACGGTCGAGTTGCGCGTCGGTGAGGTCGAAGAGTTTCAGCCGCTCCTTGCGCTTGGCGGTGTTGCCGCGTGAGCCCAGCGCGCCGACATAGAACGCATCGCCCTGCAGCGCTTCCAGCAGCACCATGTCGTCAAGCTTGGGATCGTGGGTCACAGCGACCACGGCGCTGTGTGCATCGAGCTTCAGGCGCAGGGCTGCATCGTCGGGCATCTCCCGCGTGAACTGCGTGCCGGGCACGTCCCAGGTGAGGTGGTATTCCTCGCGCGGGTCGCAGACGATCACGTCGAAATCGAGCGACAGCGCCATCCGCGCCAGGACCTGGGACAGCTGGCCGGCGCCGATCACCAGCATGCGCCAGCGCGGGCCGAAGATCTGGCTCATCACCCCCTCGTCCAGCGCGAAACTGTCGTCGCGCGCTGCGCTTGCCAGGCTGACCTCCCCGGTGCGCAGGTCGAGTCGTCGCGCCACCAGTTCATGGCGTGCGGTGCGCTCGAGCAACGCGTCGATCCAGCCGGTATCGCGCACCGGTTCCTGCACCAGTCGCAAGGTGCCCCCACAGGGCAGGCCGAAACGCGCAGCCTCATCGGCCGACACGCCATAGGTCACTTCACCGGGAACAGTGTTGCGCTCGCCTTTGCGCACCCGTTCGATCAGGTCATCTTCCACGCAGCCGCCCGAGACCGAGCCTGCTACCAGGCCGTCCTCGCGCAGGCACAGCAAGGATCCTGGCGGACGCGGCGCCGACCCCCAGGTCTGCGCCACGGTCACCAGCCAGGTCTTGCGCCCTTCGCGGACCCAGTCGCGTGCCTGGGCGAGCACCTGCAGATCGAGACTGTCCATGAGGGTCTCAGCGCGACATGTAGGCGATGATCGCTGCGGCAATGACGAAGGCGATTGCCCAGCGCAGCCAGCGCTGGCGATCGGACTCGGGCGCAGGTCGCGGTGTCGGGGCCGGGGCCGACGCAGAGGGGGCTGAGGATGCAGGCGTCGCGCTGGCTCCGGAAGCCGGGCTTGCAGTGCCGGGCATCGAGGGTTGCGTCGCTGCCGAGGGCGCCGCCTGTGCAGGTGCAGGTCCAGGCGCAGCAGTCGGTTCGGCTGCGGCAGTCTGGGCCGCTGCCGCCAGCGCAGCGGCCGTTGCCGCGGCGGCGGCCGAGGCGGCCTGCTCGGTGAGCTTGGATTCGAACGCGCCGAAGAATTCGTCGGCGATCTTCGCGGCCGCTGCATCGACCAGGCGCGATCCGATCTGCGCGATCTTGCCGCCGACCTGTGCCGAGACGTCGTAGTCCAGCTGCGTGCCGCCTTCGACCGGGGTCAGGGTCACGGTCGCCGACCCCTTGCCGAAGCCGGCGACACCGCCCTGGCCATCGAAGGCGATCTTGTAGGAATGCGGCTCCATCACATCACTGCGGGTGAGCTTGCCCTTGAACTTCGCGGCCACCGGACCGATGCGCGCAGCCATCAGCACATCGAAGTGATCAGCTTCGGTCTCGACGATGGATTCGCAGCCGGGAATGCAGGCCTTGAGCATCTCGGGATCGTTCAGTGCATTCCAGGCCTGCTGGGGCGGCACCGGCAAGACCCGCTGTCCTGTCATTTGCATGGTCGACTCTCTCTTGTGTTCGGGGTAGATCGATGTGAAGTCAATGCGGCTGCCCGGTCGCAGCGATTCCGCCACGGATGGCTCTGGTCAGATCGGCCAGGCTATCCAGCGAATGCACCGGCAGATGCCGGTCCACATGGGGCAGCAGGGCCCGCACGCCCGAGGCGCGAGGCTCGAAACCGGTAAAGCGTAGCAAAGGGTTGAGCCAGACGAATTGTCGCGCGAATCGCGCCAGGCGTTCGGCCGCACGCCCCAGGCTGCCATCCTCGGCCCGGTCCAGGCCATCGGTGACCAGCAGCAAGGCCGCGTTGCCGGTCAGTACACGACGCGCGTGGCGTCGCGTGAAGTCATCCAGGCAGGGACCGATTCGCGTGCCACCGTTCCAGTCGGAGACCGATTGCGCGGCGGCGGCCAGGGCCTCATCCGGATCACGGTGGCGCAGGGCGCGCGTGATGTCGGTGAGCCGCGTGCCGAAGGTGAACACGCTGACCCGCGCCGGGCCTTGCAGCAGCGCATGCGCGAAATGAAGCATCACGCGAGCATAGCGGTCCATCGAGCCGGAAATGTCGATCAGCACGACCAGCGGGGGCGGGCGAACCCGTCGTGCGCGCCGCGTGACCGAGGCGCACAGAGGGTCTCGAGCGGTGCGTCGCAGCGCGGCGCGCAGGTCCAGGTGCCCGCGGGCCGAGGGCCGATAGCGGCGCGTGACAATCGGATCGATCGGCAAGGCCGTATCGCGCGCCCACCGGCAGGCCGCATCGAATTCCTCCAGGGTCATGGAGTCGAAATCGCGGCCCCGCAGCAGCTCGCGATCGGACCAGGTGAGCAGCGCATCGAATTCCTGTGGGTCGCTGCTGAGCAGCGCCTGCGCAGGCCTGGGCGGCCGCGCGGCGGCGAGGGCCTGTTCCAGTCGTGCCGGGCGCTTCGAGCGGGTCAGTTCCTCGCCCCGGCCCGGCATCTGCGGCGCCAGTGTCGCCATCATGCGTTCGAGCAGCTTCGGGTCGCGCCAGAAGGCATCGAAGGCCGCATCGAAGAGCGCCTGTTGCTCGTGACGGCCGAGCAGCACGGCGGACAGCGCAGCGTGTACATCCTCGCGTCGTGCCAGGCCGATCGTCGAAATCGCCTGAATCGCCGCCAGGGTGCGGTCGGATCCGACCGGAATGCCCGAGGCGCGCAGCAGGCGCGAGAAGTTGACCAGGTTGCGAGCAAATTCGCCGGGCGCAGGCGCGGCCGAACCCGATCGGTCGCGGGCCCCGACCTCAGCGTTCGCCACTGCCCTGGTCGGCTGCCTCGCGCAACAGCCGCTGCAGCTCGTCGCCCTGGATGCGATCGATGTCTTCGCGATATTTCAGCAGCACGCCCAGGGTGTCCTGCACCGTGGCCGGATCCAGGCTGATGCGATCGAGCGCGATCAGGGCATTGACCCAGTCGATGGTCTCGGCAATGCCGGGCGTCTTGAAGAGATCCAGCGCTCGAATGCGCTGCACCGTCTCGACCACCTGACGCGACAGGGTCTGTGACGCCTGCGGCACCTTGGCACGAACGATGTCGAATTCGCGCTCGAGATCGGGGAAGTCCACCCAGTGATACAGGCAGCGCCGCTTGAGCGCGTCATGGATTTCGCGGGTTCGATTCGACGTGAGGATGACGAAGGGCCGGTGCACAGCCTTCACCGTTCCGATCTCGGGGATGGTGATCTGCCAATCCGAGAGCACCTCGAGCAGGAAGGCCTCGAAGGGCTCGTCGGCCCGATCGAGTTCATCGATCAGCAGCACGGCGGGCCGCGGCGAGCTGAGTGCCGCCAGCAGCGGACGCTCCAGCAGCATCTCCCGCGAATACAAGCCCTTGGCGGCTTCGGCGCGATCGCCGATCGCGCCCGATTCAGCCAGGCGAATATGCAGCAGCTGTCGACCCACGTTCCACTCGTAGGCCGCCTGCGCCACATCCAGGCCCTCATAGCACTGCAGCCGAATCAAGGGC
>JBILSK010000142.1:0-5713 GCA_044372165.1 Burkholderiaceae bacterium
GAACTGGCGGTGGCCGCGGCGCGCGGCGACCGGCTGCTCTTCGAAGGTGCACAAGGCGCGCTGCTCGATGTGGACCACGGCACTTACCCGTTCGTGACCAGCAGCAACTGCATCGCCGGGGCCGCCGCAGCGGGTGCGGGCGTGGGTCCGCAGCAGCTCGACTATGTGCTGGGTATCGCCAAGGCCTACACGACTCGTGTCGGGTCGGGGCCCTTCCCGACCGAACTCTTCGACGACGTGGGCAAGCACCTGGCCACCCGTGGCAACGAGTTTGGATCGGTGACGGGACGGCCGCGTCGCTGCGGCTGGTTCGATGCGGTTGCCATGCGCCGATCGATCCAGCTCAACGGCGTGAGCGGCCTGTGCGTCACCAAGCTCGATGTGCTGGACGGACTCGAGACCGTCAAGATCTGCGTCGGTTACAGGTCGGCAGGCAAGGCCATCGATCTGCTGCCCTTCGGTGCGGATGATGTCGCCTTGTGCGAGCCGGTGTACGAGGAGCTGCCTGGCTGGACGGATACCACCTTCGGGACCCGTCACTGGGACAAGCTGCCGGCGGCTGCACAGCAGTACCTGCGCAGGCTCTCCGAGCTGGTCGGCGCCTCGATCGACATCGTGTCGACCGGGCCGGATCGCGACGAGACCATCCTGCTGCGCAACCCCTTTGCGGGCTGAGCTCGAACGGATACCTGCTGCTGCGGTCGGCGTGACGCCGACCGAGGTCTTCAACATGAGCGATCTGCACGTCAGCTGGGACGACTACCACCGCCTGATCGAGACCCTGGCCCTCGAGGTCCTGGAGTCCGATTGGGAGTTCGATGCGGTCGTCTGCCTGGCGCGTGGCGGGCTGCGGGTGGGGGACGTGCTGTCGCGCCTTTTTCGTCGGCCCCTGGGCGTGCTGTTCACCAGCGCCTACCGCGAAGACGCCGGAACCGCACAGGGCGAACTGGTGATTGGCGAGCAGATCAGCAGCGCGCTGCCTTTGCCCAGCGGGCGGTGGTTGCTGGTCGACGACATGGCCGACACGGGCGTGTCGCTGGCGGGGGCGATGGCGGCATTGCGTGACCGTTGCCCCGAGGTGATCGAGATCCGGACCGCGGTGCTCTGGATGAAGGCACATTCGCGTTTTCGCCCAGACTATGTGGGCTGCCATGTGAGCGGCAACCCCTGGATTCATCAACCCTTCGAGCGCTACGACACGCTGACGCCGGCTCAGCTGCGTCAAGCGGCAGACTGAGTGTTCGAACGGGTTCGGGCGGCCTGCCAGACCGTCTCATAGACTTTCGCGATGCCTTCGGCTTCGCGTTCGATCGAGAACTGCGCCTCGACCCGGCTGCGGCCGGCCTGACCCATCCGACGGGTGCGTTCAGGGTCGTCCAGCAGGGGGCCCAAGGCGCGCACCAGGGCCTCGACATCATCGGTGGGCACGACCTGTCCGGTCACGCCTTCCTCGACGATGCTGGCGAAGGCACCTGTGTCGCTGGCCAGCACAGCACAGCCGCAGGCCATGCCCTCGAGCGGCGTGAGGCCGAAGGGTTCGTAGCGTGGGCAGGCCACGGTCAGGGTCACGGCGCGATACCAGTTCGCGACCTGATCGGGGGGGATCTCGCCGAGAAAACGGATGCGGTCGGTCAAGCCGGCTGCGGCGATCCGGGCTTCGAGTTCGCGTTGATAGGCCTGATGCTGCGGCTGAGCCAGTCCGGCAATCACGGCACAGACCTCGGGATGCGCGGGCAACACGCGAATCATGGCGTCGACGAACAGATCGCTGCCCTTGTCCGGACGAACACGACCAAAGGTGCCGATGCCCCATTGCCCCGGCAGGCCGGTTGCGGCCCACGCCTGTGCCTTGTCGGCGGGCGGGGTGAAGCGCGCCAGGCTGATGCCGTGTGGCACGACGCGCGTGGTGTTCGGCACATGCGCGGCGGCCTCGGGCGTGGTGGCGACCACGCCGTCCATGCGCGAAATCAGCCAGCGCGGAAACCAGCCGTGCCGATGCTTGGCGGCCGAGGTGAAGACCAGGCGGATGGGCAGGCGCGCCAGGTCGCGCAGCGCAATGCCCAGCATCATTTCGTGGTCGCGGCGCACATGCCAGAGGCGGGGCCGGCCGTCAGGCAGGCGTCGTCGGCTCAGTGCGATTGCTTCGCGCAGGGTGACTTGCCTGAACCGTGCCGCGCACTGGGTTCGGGCAAGTTCGACGCCAGGCAGGGGGGTGCCGAGATAGGCAATGCCAAGCGAGCGGCTCTGCACCGGGAGCAAGGCGTTGATGGTGCCCGAGACGCCCGTGAAGCGTGCCTTCAGGTTGGTCACCACGACCTCCGGGACGGCGTCGCCGAAATCAGGACCGGACGGGGAGGGCATCAACGCAGAGGAAAACGGGAGGGGCGGAGCACGATGTGCTTCTGCTTCCGCATTCGGGCGAGACGCCACTGGCGCCGCCTCGAGGAAGCGCGCGACTGGAGAGTGTCTTGCGCCGAAGAGTCGAGTCGAAACAACCCGCCGTGTGAAACCGTGGTGCCCAGAAGAGGACTCGAACCTCCACACCATTGCTGGCGCTAGGACCTGAACCTAGTGCGTCTACCAATTCCGCCATCTGGGCATGCCTGACTGCTGGCACGGGTCCGATGAAAGTGTTTCTGCATCACCGGAATCCACGATTATAGTGCTGATCATGAATCTGTCAAATCAAGACTTCCGACGCACCGTGAAAAAGGGGCGCATGTGACCCGAGCCTGGACTCCTCCTTCCCGCGAAGACATCCTCGAGGCGCTGCGCACCGCCGAGGCGCCCTTGTCGCAGGCCGAACTGGCCGCACGCCTGGGCGTCCCGGCCCGTCATGTCGGCATCCTGGAGCGACGCGTGCTCGCCATGGAGCGCGATGGTCAACTGCTGCCCAACCGCAAGGGGGTGCTGCTGGTGGCCAGCAAGCTGGAGCTGATTGCCGGGCGCATCACCGGGCACCGCGACGGCTTCGGCTTTCTGATCCCGGACGCTGGCGGCCCCGACCTCTTCTTGCCGCCTCGCGAAATGCAGAAGGCCATGCACGGCGATCGCGTGCTGGCGCGCCGCGTCGGCACCGATTCACGCGGCCGTCCGGAAGGCGCGATCGTCGAGGTGACCGATCAGGGCAGCCGCCGCCTGGTGGGGCGACTGCTGATCGAGCGCGGAATCACGGTGGTGGTGCCGGAAGACCAGCGCATCAAGCACGACATCCTGATTGCGCCGGGCGATGCCGGTAGCGCGCAGTCCGGCCAGGTCGTGACGGTGGAGATCATGCAGCCGCCCAACGGCCACGCCCAGCCCATGGGCCGGGTGGTCGAGGTGCTGGGCGGCATCGATGACCCGGGCATGGAAATCGAGATCGCGGTGCGCAAGTTCGATGTGCCACACGAGTTCTCGCCCGAGGCGCTGGCGCTGGCGGCGAAGCTGCCGGCGCAGGTGCGCGCGACTGACCTGCGTCGGCGCGTCGATCTGCGCGATGTGCCGATGGTGACCATAGACGGCGAAGATGCACGCGACTTCGACGATGCGGTGTACTGCGAGCCGATGGACACCGTCGGACGCCGCGCCGGGGGCTGGCGCCTCATCGTCGCGATCGCGGATGTCGGCCACTATGTCGAAGACGGCAGCGCCCTGGATCTCGATGCGCAGAAGCGTTCAACTTCGGTGTATTTCCCGCGTCGGGTGATCCCGATGCTGCCGGAAAAGATCTCCAACGGCCTGTGTTCGCTCAATCCGCAGGTCGATCGACTGGTACTGGTGGCCGATGTCGTGATCAGCGCCCGCGGCCAGGTGAAGGCCTATCAGTTCTACGAAGCCGTGATCCATTCGGCCGCCCGGCTGACCTATGACCAGGTCTGGTCGGTGTTGTCGGGGCGTGATCCGGCTGCAGCCCGTCAGCTCGCGCCGCTGGTGCCGCATCTGCAACACCTGTACGACCTGTTTCGTACCCTGGTCAAGGCGCGCGGCGTGCGGGGCGCGATGGATTTCGAGACCACCGAGACCAAGATTGTCTGCGATGCGGCCGGGCGCATCGAACGCATCATGCCGCGCACCCGCAACGATGCGCACAAGCTGATCGAGGAATGCATGCTGGCGGCCAATACCTGTGCGGCCGACTTCCTCGCGCGCTCGCGTCATCCCGGCCTGTATCGCGTCCATGAGGGACCGACCCCCGAGCGCCTGGCCCTGCTGCGCGAATTCCTGCAAGGCATCGGCCTGACGCTGGGCGGGGGCGACGAGCCCACACCGGGCGACTACGCGGTGCTTGCCACCCAGATCGCCGGGCGGCCTGACGCTGGCCTGTTGCAGACCATGCTGCTGCGCTCCATGCAGCAGGCGATCTACTCGCCCTACAACGTCGGCCACTTCGGCTTGTCCTATGAGTCGTATGCGCACTTCACCTCGCCGATTCGGCGCTACCCGGACCTGCTCACACACCGCGTGATCAAGTCCTTGATCAAGTCCCGCCGCTATCCGCCGCCGGTGCCGCCCGGCGAGTCGCTGCCTGCGGCCCCCTCCCGACGCCGCAAGGGCGTCGAGCCGGTCCAGTCCGAGCGCACCAGGACCCGAGCCGCGGATCGGGCCGATGCCCGTCTGCAGATGAGCGCCGATCAGCGCGACGAGCTCGATCGCTGGGAGGCGCTCGGCTGGATGTGTTCGGCCAACGAGCGGCGCGCCGACGAAGCCTCCCGGGATGTCGAGGCCTGGTTGAAGTGCCAGTTCATGCGCGAGCGGGTGGGTGAGCAGTTCCGTGGCCGGGTGACGGGTGTTGCGCCGTTCGGCATCTTCGTCACGCTCGAGGAGCTGTTTGTCGAAGGCTCGGTGCATGTGTCCGAGCTGGGCAGCGACTATTTCCAGTACAACGAAGCCGCCCACGAACTGCGCGGCGAGCGTACGGGCCGCCGCTACCGACTGACCGACGAAGTCGATGTGCAGGTGTCGCGGGTTGACCTGGAATCGCGTCGCATCGAATTTCGCCTGGTCAAGCCGGAGTCGGTTCGCCCCGACCGTGCTCAATCCGCAGCTCGCGTGCCCACCGCCGATGAGCTGGGTCCGGCCCCGATCACGGCTGACCCCGGTAAACGCAAGTCGGGCAAGGCCGACAAGGCTGCCCGGCCCGGGAAGTCGGCTGCTCCGACAAAGTCCCCTGCTGTTGCGAAGGCTCGCGCCGAGCGCAAGGCCTCTGGCAAACGGCGCACAGCCGGCGCCGCTGCACCCACCGAGCCCCGAGGCGGGCGCAAACGCCGGCGCTGAGGACAGGATCATGCTGATTTTCGGATTTCATTCGGTCACCTCGAGGCTGCGCCAGTCAGCCGCGTCGGTGAAGGAGCTCTATGTCGATGCGCGCCGTGACGACGGCCGGGTGCGCGATCTGCTCGGTGCCGCCGGGCGGGCCGGTGTCGAGGCGCGCCGCATCGACGCAGCCCGACTGGACAAGATGTGCCCCAACCGCAAGCACCAGGGAGTGGTGGCCATCGTCGAGGCCAGCCTGCCGTCGCTGGGGCTCGATGAGCTGCTCGATCGCATCGAGGGGCCGCCTCTGCTGCTGCTGCTCGATGGGATCACCGATCCGCGCAATCTGGGCGCCTGCCTGCGGGTGGCCGATGGCGCCGGCGTGCACGGCGTCATTGCCCCCAAGGACCATGCCTGCCCCTTGAACGAGACCGCGATCCAGACGGCCAGTGGCGCCGCCGACACCGTGCCCTATGTG
>JBILSK010000143.1:0-5699 GCA_044372165.1 Burkholderiaceae bacterium
GTTCACGGGCGCCGGCGGCGTGCTGCGCACCATGAAAGTGGTCGACCCCAAGGCGATCGAGTTCATCCGCACCCTGCGCCAGGGCGACGAAGTCCAGCTGACCTTCACCGAAGCTGTGGCCGTGTCGATCACGCCGGTCGGCAAATAAGGTTTCCAGACTGCTGCAATGAAAGCGGGGCCTTCGGGCCCCGTTTGCATTACGGCGACCGCTCTGCCGTGCCCCACTGTGGCCGTGCCGCGGCGCTTCACCACGGGTCTGCACGCGGGGCGCCCGCCCGCCTGTGTCATCTCTCTGTCATGTTGGCCTTCTACATTTCGACTTTCATCGAAATATAGACCGCTGCTGCGGCAGCCTGGATGGCATGGCGAACATGAAAGTTGGCATCAATGGATTGGGCCGTATCGGCCGCCTCGCCCTGCGCGCCGCGATGGGCGCGGCCGAGCGGCCGATCGATGACCCCCGTGCGGGCAATCGTCTGGAGGTGGTCCATCTCAACGAGCTGAAGGGCGGCGCCACGGCCACGGCCCACTTGCTTCAATTCGATAGCGTGCAAGGCCGCTGGCGCGCCGACATCGACGCCGAAGGTGATGCCGCTGTTCGCATCAACGGACAGACGCTGGGTTTTTCCGCCCACGCCACACCTGCCGAGATTCCCTGGGGCGATCTGGGCGTGGACCTGGTGCTCGAATGCACCGGCAAGTTCCTTGTGCCCGAGACCCTGCAGGGGCACCTGGACCGCGGCGCCAAGCGCGTGATCGTGGCCGCGCCGGTGAAGGTCGGAAATGTGCTGAACATCGTGGTGGGCATCAATCATCACCAGTACGACCCGGCGCAGCATGCCATCGTCACCGCCGCCTCGTGCACCACCAATTGCCTGGCCCCCGTGGTCAAGGTGATCCATGAGCAGATCGGCATTCGCCACGGGCAGATCACCACGATTCACGACCCCACCAACACCAACCTGGTGGTCGATGCACCGCACAAGGACCTGCGCCGCGCTCGCAGCGCGATGCTCAGCCTGGCGCCCACCACCACCGGCAGCGCCACCGCGATTGCACTGATCTACCCCGAGCTCAAGGGCAAGCTCAATGGCCACGCGGTGCGCGCGCCGGTGCTCAATGCCTCGCTCACCGACTGCGTCTTCGAGCTGGCCCGCGCGACCACCGCCGACGAGGTGAACCGGCTCTTTGCCGAAGCCGCACGGGGCGAGCTCGCCGGCATCCTGGGCTACGAGGACAGGCCGCTGGTCAGTGCCGACTACGCGCGCGACACGCGCAGCAGCATCGTCGATGCGCTGTCGACCCTGGTCACCGACGGCACGATGCTGAAGGTCTACGCCTGGTATGACAACGAGATGGGCTACGCCTGTCGCATGGTCGATCTGGCCTGTCACATGCGCCAGCAGGGCCTGTGAGAGCGCGCAGCCGATGAACCCGGGTACGCGCAATTACGCGCTCGTCACCGCCGCCTACTGGGGCTTCACGCTCAGCGACGGCGCGCTGCGCATGCTGGTGCTGCTGCACTTCTACCGACTGGGCTACTCGCCCTTCACGCTGGCGTTCCTGTTTCTGCTCTACGAGGCCATGGGCATTGTGGCCAACCTCATCGGCGGCTGGTTGGCCACTCGGTACGGCATCAAGCGGATGCTGGTGGTCGGACTGAGCACCGAGATCGCAGGCTTTCTGCTGATGTCGGCGCTCTCGCCCGCGTGGTCGGCGGCGCTGTCGGTTGCCTGGGTGGTGGGTGCGCAAGGCGTGTGCGGGGTGGCCAAGGACCTGACCAAGACCGCCAGCAAGTCGGCCATCAAGGCGACGGCAGGCAGTGCGAGCGGGCAGCTGTTCAAGTGGGTGGCCTTCTTCACCGGCAGCAAGAACGCAATGAAGGGCGTGGGCTTTTTCCTGGGCGGGTTGCTGCTGCAATCGCTCGGCTTTCAAGCGGCCCTCTGGCTGTTGGCGGCCATGCTGGCGGTGGTCCTGATCGGTGTCGCGCAATTCGTGCCGCCCCTGATGGGAAAGAGCAGCGCATCGCAATCGGCACGCGAGCTGTTTGCCAAGAACCGGGGCATCAATCTGCTGGCCGCCGCGCGGGTGGCCTTGTTCGGTGCGCGCGATGTCTGGTTCGTCGTGGGCGTGCCGGTGTTCCTCTATGCGTCGGGTTGGACCTTCACCATGGTCAGCGGCTTCGTGGCGCTGTGGACGATCGGCTATGGCGTCGTGCAGGCCCTTGCACCGGCCATCGTGCGCCGCAGCGACGACGGGTTGAGCACGGAAGTGCCCGCGGCTCGGCTGTGGTCTGCCCTGCTGGCCATCGTGCCCTTGGTGCTGGCCGTGCTGGTTCACCAGCAGGTGGCGCATCTCGAATGGGTGGTGGTCGCAGGGCTGAGTCTGTTCGGCGTGGCCTTTGCCGTGAATTCGTCGGTGCACTCGTATCTGGTGCTGGCTTATGCCGGGTCTGAAAAGGCAGCCGAAGACGTGGGCTTTTATTACGCCGCCAATGCGCTGGGGCGATTTCTGGGCACCCTGCTGTCGGGCCTGCTCTATCAGTGGGGCGGCCTGCTGCTGGCGCTCGGTGGCTCGGCGCTCATGCTGGCCGTGTGCTGGCTGATCACGCTGGCGCTGCCGGTGCAGCTGCGCCTCACCGACACGCCTCCTTCCGTCCCTATCTCGGATCGCACATGACCGATCGCAGCATCGAACCGACTCGCCACATCCTGTTCATCTGCACCCGCAACTCGGCGCGTTCCATCATGGCCGAAGGCCTGATGAACACGCTGGGGGCTGGCCGCTTCAAGGCCTTCTCGGCGGGCAGCCTGCCGAGTGGAGAGGTCCATCCGCGTGCACTGCAGACCTTGCGCACCTTGCAGATTCCCGAGCAGGTCTTTCGCAGCAAGAGCTGGGAAGACTTCGCCCAGCCCGATGCGCCGCACCTTGATTTCGTGGTCACCGTCTGTGACGACGCGGCCGGCGAGGTCTGCCCGGTCTGGCCGAGTCAGCCCATGACCGCGCACTGGGGCGTGGCCGACCCCGCCACCTTCAAAGGAACGAATGAGGCGATTGACCGAGCCTTTCGCGACACTGCCCTGATTCTCAAGCGTCGCATCGAGCTGATGCTCGCACTGCCGCTGGCCTCGCTGGACCGTCTGGCCCTGCAGCGCGAGATGAAGGATATCGGCACGCGCTGAATGACTCAGCGAAGCTGCGCCCGAAGGGGGCGAGTGCTGGAGAAGGACAGGGAAGCGGGTGGGGAGAAGAACGGGGACAACCTGGCGCGCCCGGCTGGAATCGAACCAGCGACCCTTGGCTTCGGAGGCCAATACTCTATCCCCTGAGCTACGGGCGCGTAGCTCACGATTGTAGCCTGCCCAAGCCCCTCGTGCGGAACGCGTGCCCAAAAGATTCCGGGCTTGCAGCTATACTTTACGTTTTGCATCTTCGCCGGATGCGCTTTTGTAAAGCTTCCAGGATCCCGGAATGAGCGAGCACGAGCCTTTCATCAAGACGCCCCGCCAGCTGATCACAGTCGTGGTGCTGTCCTTCATCGTCCCCATCCTGATCATCATTGCGCTGGCGTCCTACGTGAACAAGGGCCTGCGCACCGGCGCGGGCAGCGAGGCCATGTCCGCCGAGTCCATCGAGGCACGCATCAAGCCGGTGGCCGGTTTCTCGCTCAAGTCCGCAGACGGCCCGGCCGTGCTGCGCGCCGGTGAAGAGGTCTACAAGACGCAGTGCGCCGCCTGTCACGAAGTGGGTGCCGCCGGTGCGCCCAAGATCGGCGATGCTGGCGCCTGGGGTGCCCGGATCAAGACCGGCTATGAAGCCCTGCTGAATGCGGCCCTCAAGGGCAAGGGCGCGATGGCCGCCCAGGGCGGCGGCGAGTTCGTCGACGCGGAAATCGGCCGTGCCGTGGTCTACATGACCAACAAGGCTGGTGGCAACTTCCCCGAGCCGCAGGCAGCGGCCCCGGCGGCGGCCAAGTAAGCCGGGCGAGGCTGAGCCGGGTTCTTCCGGCGCGCCCCACCGCGATTCAGCCAGACGGCGCCTTCGGGCGCCGTCTGCTTTTGCGGACACGGCTTCGCATCTGGCTCGCGTCGATTCAGGCGACTCAATTCAGGCGGCACGATGCAGGCGGTCCGGATTCAACGCCCCCTCACAGCGCGCCATCAGCTCGATGTCAGCTCTGCTTGAGCAGCCCCTTGAGCGCGGCCAGCCGCTGCTTGGCCGAATCGACGCTCACCACGGCCGATGCGCCGCCTTCGGGGTCGAGCTTCATCTCCTGCAGAAAGCGCGAGGGCAGACGCGTCAGCACCGACTTGGCCCGCTTGCGCTGACGACACCAGGTCAGGGTGAGCGAGCGCTGCGCGCGGGTCACCGCCACGTACATCAGGCGGCGCTCCTCCTCGATGCGCGCAGGCGGCTCCTCCTCGCCCTCGGCCAGATCGCCCGAGTGCGGCATCAGGCCCTCTTCGCAGCCCACCACGAAGACATGCGGAAACTCCAGGCCCTTGGAGGCGTGGATGGTGGTGAGGCGCACGGAGTCCGACTCGGCCTCGCCGCTGTCCAGGCGCGACAACAGCGCGATGGTCTGGGCAAGGTCCAGCAGGTTCTTGTTGTCTTCTTCACCGCGCTTGGCAATCCAGGCAACGAAGTCGGTCACGTTCTGCCAGCGCTGGCTCGCCTGCTTTTCTTCCATCGTGGACAGCAGGTACTCGTGATAGCCCACCGCGCGCAGGATCTCGTCGAGCAGCTCGCCCGGAGGCTCCTTCTTGGCGCGCCAGGCGATCCGATTGACGAACTCGCCGAACTCGCGCAAAGGCTCGAGCTGACGCGGTGACAGCCGGGTCTCGACGCCGGTCTCGAAGAGCGCCGCAAACAGCGACTTCTGGCGTTCGCCCGCATAGGTGCCCAGCACCTGCAGGGTCTGCGGCCCGACACCGCGCTTGGGCGTGGTGATCGCGCGGATGAACGCTGGATCGTCGTCATCATTGGCCAGCAGGCGCAGCCAGCTGATCAGGTCGCGAATCTCGGCGCGCTCGAACCAGGACTGTCCGCCCGACACCACATAAGGAATCTTCTCCTTGCGCAGAGCCTGCTCGAGCATGCGGCTCTGGTGATTGCCGCGATACAGGATCGCGTAGTCGGAGAACTTGCCGCGTCGCTCGAAGCGGTGCGCCTGCAGTCGCATGGCGATCGATTCAGCTTCGACCTCGTCGTCGTCCATGGCCACCACCCGCACTGGGTCGCCCACGCCCAGCTCGGACCACAAGCGCTTTTCATGCAGCTTGGGATTTTGCGCGATCAGCTGGTTGGCCGCGGTCAGGATGTTGCGGCTGGAGCGGTAGTTCTGCTCCAGCTTGATCACCTTCAAGCGCGGAAAATCCGTGCCCAGCTTCTGCAGGTTCTCCAGCGTGGCGCCACGCCAGCCGTAGATCGATTGATCGTCGTCGCCCACTGCGGTGAAGGCCGCGCGCGGGCCGGCAATGCGCTTGAGCAGCTCGTACTGCGTGGCGTTAGTGTCCTGGTATTCGTCGACCAGCAGGTAGCGCAGCCGGTTCTGCCAGCGCTCGGCCACCTCCGGGTGCTCGCGCAGCATCTTCAGGGGCAGGCCGATCAGGTCGTCGAAGTCCACCGCCTGATAGCCGGTCAGGGTCGCGGCATAGTCCCTGTAAGCGTGTGCCGCGGCGTGTTCGTCGTTGTCACGC
>JBILSK010000144.1:0-5696 GCA_044372165.1 Burkholderiaceae bacterium
CGACGTTCACCCGATTTCGCGCCGAGGCTGCATGTTTCCGAGTCTGTTTCGCCCATCTGGCATCGTGCTCCCGGGCTCGATCGTTCTTGCCGTGCTGCTGTCCGCCTGCGACAAGCCGCAGGCACCGCCCCCGGTTGTCGTCCCTGAGGTGAAGACGATCCAGGTCGAGCCGCGTGACACGCCGGTGACCTTCGAATACGTCGCGCAGTCGCAGAGCCCGCAGCAAGTCAACATCGTGGCCCGCGTCAACGGTTTTCTTGATCGGCAGATCTACACCGAGGGTACGGTGGTCAAGCCGGGCCAGCTGATGTTCCAGATGGACCGCAAGCCGTTCGAGGCCCAGCTCGAAGCGGCCCGCGCCGCCCAGTCGAGCGCCCGTGCCGCCCATGACAATGCTGCGGCCAACCTGCGCCGCGTGCGCCCCCTGACCGAGCAGAACGCGCTGTCGCAAAAGGATCTGGACGATGCGCAAAGCGCCTTCGACACCACCGCCGCCTCGCTGGCCCAGGCCGGTGCCAACGTCCAGACTGCCAGCCTGAACCTGTCCTACACCACCATCAGCTCGCCGCTGCGGGGCGTGGCGGGTGCGGCCCAGCAGAAGGTCGGCACCTTCCTGAATCCGCAGAACAGCCTGCTCACGACGGTCTCGTCCCTGGACCCGATGTGGGTCAATTTCAGCGTTTCGGAAAACGAACTCACGACCCTGCGTCGCGAGGTGGGGCGTGGGCTGCTCAAGCCGCCGCCCAAGGGCGAATTCGTTGCCGAGGCAGTATTGGTCGATGGCACGACCTTTCCTCACACTGGTCAGATCTCGTTCGTGAATCCGTCCTTCGATTCGCAGACCGGCACCTTTCTCATTCGCGTGACATTGGCCAACCCGCGGGGCGACCTCCGCCCCAACCAGTACATTCGGGTGCGCCTGAAGGGGGCCAGTCGCCCCCATGCGATCGCCATCCCCCAACGCGCTGTTCAGCAGGGCGCCAAGGGGCACTTCGTCTGGGTGCTCGACAAGGACGGCAAGGCCGAGATGCGGCCGGTGAGCGTGGGCGACTGGTACGGCGATCAGTGGTTCATCAATGATGGCTTGCAGCGCGGCGACCAGGTCGTGGTCGATGGTGCCCTGCGGTTGCGCCCGGGCGGGATGGCCAAGGCCAGTCCTCTGGCAGCCAGTGCTGCCGGTACGGCGCCCGCGGTCATCGATCGCTCGGCAGGGGCTGCGGCACCGACCGCCCCCGCCCCCGCACCCAAGCCCTGACGCCCGCCGGATCGATCCATGTTCTCGAAATTCTTCATCGAGCGGCCGATCTTCGCGACGGTCGTGTCGCTGCTGATCGTGATCGCCGGTCTGGTGTGCGCGAAGTTCCTGCCGATCGCCCAGTACCCGACCATCACACCGGTCCAGATCCAGATTTCCGCGTCCTATCCAGGGGCTGACGCGAAGACCGTGGGCGATTCGGTCGCCTCGCCCATCGAGGCGCAGCTGACCGGCGTCGACAACATGCTCTACATGACCTCGGTGAGTTCCAACACCGGTCAGGTGTCGATCACGGTCTATTTCTCGCTCGAGACCGACCCGGATGCCGCGCAGGTGCAGGTGCAGAACCGGGTCAACCTGGCCTTGCCGCAGTTGCCGCAGGCCGTGACCCAGAACGGCGTGTCGGTGCAGAAGAAGTCGTCCAGCACGTTGATGATCCTGGCGGTCTACGACAAGAGCGGCCGCTACACGCCGGACTACGTCCGCAACTACACCAACGTCTATGTGCTCGATGCGATCAAGCGCATCGAGGGCGCCGGCCAGGCCCAGATCTTCGGCATTCCCGACCAGGCGATGCGGCTGTGGATGAACCCGGACCGCATGGCCTCGCTGGGCATCACCACCACCGACATCAAGAATGCGGTGTCGTCGCAGAACGCGGTGATTGGCGCCGGTCAGGTGAATCAGGAGCCGTCCACCGGCGCCGTCCAGCTCAACTTTCCGGTGGTCACCCAGGGACCTGCGGTCGATCCTCGCAAATACGAGGACATCATCCTGCGGGCCAACCCTGATGGCAGCGCGATCGTGCGGCTGAAGGATGTGGCGCGGGCCGAGACCGGGCGTCGTGCCTACATGGACGAGACCCGACTCAACGGTGCGCCGGCCACCCCGATCGCGATCTACCAGCAGCCCGGCGCCAATGGCATGCAGGTGTCGCAGGCGGTTCGGGCGGCCATGGTCGAGCTCAAGAAGACCATGCCTGCCGGCATCGAGTACGAGATCGCGATGGACACCACCGATTTCGTGCGCCTGTCGATCGAGGAGGTCCTGCACACGCTCGCCGAGGCCATCGTGCTGGTGGTCCTGGTCGTCTACCTGTTCCTGCAGAGTTTTCGCGCCACCTTCATCTGCACGGTGGCGATCTTCGTGTCGCTGATCGGCACCTTCGCGGGCATGCTGGCCCTGGGTTTCTCGATCAACATGCTCACGCTGTTCGGCATGGTGCTGGCGATCGGCATGGTGGTCGATGACGCGATCGTCGTGGTGGAAAACGTCGAACGCAACATGGTCGAGCATCACCTCCCGCCCAAGGAGGCCTCGATCCGTGCCATGGAGGAGGTGGCCGGGCCGGTGATCGCCGTGGTGCTGGTGATGGCAGCGGTCTTCGTGCCGGCGGCCTTTCTGCCGGGCACCACCGGTCAGCTCTACAAGCAGTTCGCGCTGACCATCGTGCTGTCGCTGGCGCTGTCCGGGTTCGTGGCACTCACGCTGACGCCGGCCATGGCAGCCCTCATGCTCAAGCATGCCGACAAGCCCAAGCGCGGGCCGTTTGCCTGGTTCAACGCGTGGTTCGAGCGACTCACCAAGGCCTATGGGCGGATGGTGGCGATCGTGATCCGGCGCGTGTTCATTACCGTGATCGTGATGGCGGTGATGATGGCCGGCATTGTGTGGCTGTTTCGCGCGGTCCCCTCGAGCTTCGTGCCCAACGAAGATCAGGGCTATGTGCTGGCCCAGGTGATCCTGCCCGATTCGGCCACCCTGCCCCGCACGACCCAGACGTCCGAGCAGATCGACGCCCTGTTTGCGGCCGACAAGGCGGTGGCCAACCGGACCGTGGTCAATGGCTTCAGCCTGATCGACGGGCAGTACAAACCGAACACCGCCACGCTGTTCATCACCTTCACCGATTTCAAGGAACGCTACGCCAGCGTCGAGCGCGCTCTGCAGGACAACGCGGGTGCGGTCTTGAGGCGCGTGGCCCTGGCTTCGCGGGCGGTGGAGTCAGGCGTCATGATTCCGATCGCGCCGCCGGCCATTCCCGGCATCGGCACCAGTGGCGGATTCGAGTTCTGGATCCAGGACCGCAGCGCCGGCGATCCGGCACGGCTTGCCGAAGTCACCGAGCAGTTCCTCGCGGCCGCCCGCAAGCGGCCTGAACTCACCGGTCTGAACAGCACCTTCCGTGCGACCTCGCGGCAGATGCGGGCCGAGGTCGACCGTTCGCGCGCAGTGCTGCTCGATGTGCCGATCGGCGATGTCTATTCGGCGCTGCAGGCCAACTTCGGTTCCATCGTGGTCAGCCAGTACACGCAGTCCAGTCGGGTATGGAATGTGATCCTTCAGGCCGATGCACCGTTTCGCGAGAAGCCGGACGACATCACCCGGCTCTACACGCGTTCGAATGCCGGCAAGATGGTGCCGCTGTCGTCCATGGTCTCGACAAGCTGGGTGACCGGGCCTGATCTGGTGCCGCACTTCAACGGCGTGCCGGCTGCCCAGGTGACCGGCGCGGCCGCTGCCGGCTACAGCTCGGGTGCCGCGATCAAGGCCATGCAGGACGAGGCGCGCACGGTGCTGCCCGAGGGCTTCGACTTCGCCTGGTCAGGCATGGCCTACGAGGAATTGCAGTCGGGCAGCAGTTCGACCATCGCCTTTGTCTTCGGCATCCTGATCGTGTTCCTGATTCTCGCGGCGATGTACGAATCCTGGTCCTTGCCGGGGGCGGTGCTCACCGCCATTCCTTTCGGGATCATCGGCTCGCTGTTGGCGACCTGGGCACGCGGCCTGGAAAACGATGTCTATTTCCAGATCGGCCTGCTGGTACTGGTGGGGTTGGCGGCCAAGAACGCGATCCTGATCGTCGAGTTCGCGGTCGAGCTGCGCAAGTCGGGCAAGTCGGCCTTCGATGCAGCGGTCGAGGCTGGCGAGCTGCGCCTGCGGCCCATCATCATGACCTCGCTCGCCTTCATCCTGGGCTGCGTGCCGCTGGCGATCGCCATGGGCGCGGGCGCGAATTCGCGCCACTCGCTGGGCACCGGGATCATCGGCGGCATGATCGGGGCCAGCACGCTGGCGCTGCTGTTCGTGCCGCTGTTTTTCACGCTGTTCGACAAGCTTGCCCGGCGCGGCAGGTCCGATGCGAAGGAGGACTGACATGCGCCACGTACATTGGCTGCTGGGGGCCTGCCTGAGCCTGGGCGCCTGCACCGTCACCGGGCCGGACTACGTGCGCCCCGAGACCCCCTTGCCCACGAGCTGGCGCGAGCAGGCGTCGCCCGGGCTGGCGGCCGCCGACCTGCAATGGTGGCGCCAGTTTGGCGACCCTGTGCTCGATGCACTGATCGCCGAAGCGCTGGTGGGCAATCGCACGGTGGCGATTGCCGCGGCCAATGTCGATGCGGCCACAGCGGTGGTGGCGCAGACCCGTTCGGCGCTGTATCCGCGGGTGGGCTATCAGCTGGGGGGAGGGCGGCAACGATTGAGCGAAGCCGGCGCCGTGCCGTTTTCGCCGGCCGTGCCCAACCCGCAATCCGCCTACTCCGCCATGCTGAGCGCGAGCTGGGAGCTGGATCTGTGGGGGCGCATCCGACGCCTGTCGGAGTCGGCGCGCGCCGAGGTGCTGGCCACCGAGGCCGCGCGGCGGGGCGTGGTGCTGTCCCTGGTCAGTTCGGTCGCCAGCACCTATGTGCAGCTGCGCGTGCTGGACGAGCAGCTGGCCCTGGCCCGGCGTTCGTTGGGTACCTATTCGGAGGCCGTGCGGCTCTTCGAGTTGCAGTTCAAGTACGGGCAGATTTCCCAGGTGACGGTGGAGCAGGCCCGATCACAGTACGAGGCTGCCGCGATCGCGATTCCGCAGATCGAGCGCGATACCGCACTCACCGAGCACGCCTTGTCGTTGCTGCTGGGCCGCAATCCGGGTCCGATCGCGCGGGGTCGCTCGCTGCGCGAGCTGCCCATGCCGAGCGTGCCCGGTGGGCTGCCCTCGCAGCTGCTGGAGCAGCGTCCCGACATCGTGCAGGCCGAGCAGCAGCTGATTGCCGCGAACGCCCGCATCGGCGCGGCGCGGGCGCAGTTCTATCCGTCGATCTCGCTCACCGCGGGTCTGGGTCTGGCCAGCGCGCAGCTGTCCAATCTGGTGTCAGGGCCTGCCAAGACCTGGAGCCTGGGCGCCGGCTTGCTGGGACCGATCTTTGACGGCGGCTTGATTGCCGGGCAGGTCGCCCAGACCGAGGCGCTGCAGCGCGCCGCCGTGCTCAATTACCAGGCGGTGATCCAGAGTGCCCTGGCCGATGTCGAGGATGCGCTGGTCACCCGCCAGAAGCTGGCCGAGCAGGTCCAGGCTGAAAAGCGCCGGGTCGATGCGCTGACCCAGACGGTTCGCCTGTCCACGCTACGCTACAACGGTGGCGTCACCGACTATCTGGCGGTGCTCACTGCG
>JBILSK010000145.1:0-5694 GCA_044372165.1 Burkholderiaceae bacterium
TTCAGAGTGGGATCGGTCATCAGTTGCGGGTTGCCGGCCCTGACTTCGCTCATGATCCCCATGGCGTCGGAGTGATCCGAGACGGCGAGCCAATCGAGCGGACGTGACAACCTGACCGGCAAGCCGGTGCTCGAGACCACTTCTTCGCCGCGCGCAAACCGCAGCGCCTCTTCTGGTGTCACCCGTGTCCCGCTGGCCAGCGCATCGGGTGACCACGAGGTATGCAGGTGTTGATCGCCCCAGTAGACCCGCGTGGGGTAGCTGCGCGAGGCATAGGGTGAATAGCTCGGTTTGCCGGCAGGTACGGCGCTTCTGGTGGAATCGGTCCCATTGGCCGGGCCCGCGATCTTGCTGCCTGCCGGCGAGTTCTGGCTCCGTGCGTCGGCACTTGGCCACAGGACGGTGGCCAAGCCGATCGGAACGGCCACCGCTGCTGCTGCGATGACGAAGAGGCGCCGAGGGGAGAGCAGTGTGAAGGGTTGCTTCATTGGATGGCCACCAGCGTGAGAATCGAGGAGAAGCCTGTACGCGTTCAGGCGAAAGGGCATGGACAGACCTGGGTGTTCAAGAAGCCCGCCGTGGTGTTGCAGTCAGGGGCGTGGCCATCGGACGCCAAGTGTCGATAGCCGCGCTGACTGCGCTTTTCCCGGCAGGCAGGCCGTACACGCGAAGCACACCCAGTTCGAGGGCGTGCGCAAACCGCATTCGGCCCGTCGCCAGGGCGGCCAGCACTGGCTCATCGGTGATGAGGACAACGTCCCCCGAAACCGGCCCGTCTGTGTGAACCTGAAGCGCCACTGCACCGCCATCGGACACAAAGCGCGACCACATCATCGGCTCCAAGAGCAGCACGGAAAAGGCCGGTGTCGTCTCGGTCGGTTGCTGGCTGGCCAGATGGTCCCGCAGCTGCGCCAGTCGAGCCGATACCTCCCGAAAGCGCCGCGCCAGCGCCAGGCGTGCCGCGACCGGGTTGGAAGTCGGGTGGGCATCGGCCCGCTCGAGCAGGCCATCGAGCTGGGCCTGCCACACTGCAGTGCGTACCCACAGGGCATTCGGATACGCAACATTGAGTGCGCCCACAGCGACGCTGGAGTGATAGCCGCAGGCCGTCACGGGTGCAGCGAATGCGAGCATCGCTGCCATCGCTGCCTTGCGCGCTGTGGTGAACATGGCAGTGGGATGGCCTACTTGATCTCCACGAGGTCCGGCAGTGCCCAGGTCTTGTCGAAATAGGCTTCCGTTGGCCCATACAGACGGAAGTAGGTGAACCAGCCCTTGCCCGGCACGGTCTGCACGAAGTTGTCGCTCGCGCCAGCTGGTTTGGTCGGGCCGAAGTAGAGGTCCACCGAGCCATCGCTGTTTTGCACCAGACCGGGTTTTCGAGACGAGATGTCGGCAGCGCCCTGCGGCGTCTGCAGCGGCGCGCGGGTAATGTTCTCGTACAGGGTAAAGGACCAGAACTGCTTGACCGGCGCATTGGGTGGCACACGCAGCTTGTAGCGCTTGCCGCCATCCAGCCAGGCGCCGGCCTGGTCTTTTGCGGTTTCCAGATAGACCTGCCCGAAGCCCAGCGTGCGGCCTTGCATGCCCAGGGTGTTGCCGATGGCCTCGTAGAACCACGAGGCGCGCTCGTCCAGTTGCGAGAAGCCCTTGGCCTGCTGGTCGAGTTCGACCATGTTCGAGTATTCCCACTGCGTGCCCTTGAATACTGTGGCCCCCGGGAAGCGCTTTTCAAAGGCATTGGCTCGGGCCATCAGCTCGCCCATCTGCGCGGCCTCGCCCAGGATCTTCTTCTGACGGTCATTGGGCGCGAAAGGCTTGCCCTTCTCGATGCCCAGCGAACGCAGCATGGCGTGGAAATACCCGTCGCGGACCTCGGGCGCCTCGGGCTCGAGGACGTCGCGCAGCTGCTGGAAGTAGCTGATGTCGCTGGGCTGCCAGGAAGCCCATTCGCGTCCGCCCACCGGGATGTAGGGGGTGGTGCCCGGCTTGGCACGATCGGCCCATTTGTAGAGGCGGTGCTTGCGCAGTGTCGCCTCCGCTTCCTTGATGTCTGGCGACAGGCCGCGCGAGCCCCACCAGACCTGGTTGGTCGGAGATTTGATCACGGTGTAGCCCGGCGCCTGCACGGGTGCGCTGCCCGGGGGCAGGATCAGGTACTTGCCGCCCTTGCCCTTGTCCGGTCCTGTCTGGCCCATGTCGGTCATCGGGCGCTGCCAGATGTCATTGACGCCACCTGCGGTGGCGCCAGGAGGCACTTCGACCACCAGCGGACCTTTTTCGGCCAGGTTCCAGAAGCTGAAGGCATACATTGTGGTGAGGTTGGGCGTGAGCATGCCCGCCTTGTCCTTGAGCGACTGGTACAGAACGATTTCACCGTCCTTGGCGCCGAAGTTCTTCAGGTGCGCCTGGTGCAGGTTGTGAAAGCCCACTGCAGGCAGGCCCCACAGATACGCCTGCGTGGCGCGCTGGAAATCCATCTCGTCATACAGCTTCTCGACGGCAGCCTTGGATGGATAACCGTTTTCCAGTTGCAGGGTGCCGATGCGGGTGTCGACTGGCTGAGCCCACACGGAAGAGATCAGCGAGGCCGAGAGGGTGAGTGCTGCAGCGATGACGAGTGGGCGAGTGTCTCGGACCATGGTGGTTTCGGCGTTCATTCGGTGAGAGGGCAGGACAGGAGCCAGCGTGAGAGGGAAAAGCGGACGGGGTCGGGCGTCCTGTGGCTATCCTGGAAGCCCGGGGAGGGTGCCTCAGCAGGGATTGATAGCGCAATGCCATGTTGGCTATAAGTTGCATGCTATTTGGGTATAGTTCGACATGACATTCGATCTACGACTGCTTCGGCAAGCTCAGGCACTGGCCAAACATCGCAGTTTCAGCCGAGCCGCCGAGGCCCTCGAGCTCAGCCAGCCCAGCTTGAGCCGAGGGATCAAGGAGCTCGAAGGCCGGGTTGGCCTGCCGCTGTTCGAACGCCGACGATCCGGTCACGTACCGACCGATTTCGGACGGGTCTTTCTGGAGCATGCCGAACAGCTGCTGGCCGACCTGGGTGATCTGGAGCAGGAGGTCGCCCGTGCAAAAGGCCTGATGGTCGGCGAAATCTCGGTCGGCTTCGGTGCCTATGCAGCCGAGGCGCTGGCGTCGGTTGCCGCACCCCGATTTGCCACGACGCACCCTGGAATGCGGCTTCGGGTTCGGATGGAGGAGCCAGCGGCGATGGCACGAAGTCTGCGGTCCCGGACCATCGATCTCGCTGTCGGCGAGTCAAGCGTGCTGGCCGAGGATGATTCGATCGAGCTGATTGCGACGCTCGAGCCGATGGCTGGATATGTCGTCGTTCGCGCCGGGCATCCGCTCGCACGCAGGCCGAGTGCGGAATTGAAAGAGGTGCTCGCCTACCCGTTTGCCCAGGTCGTGATGTTGCCGACTCGGGTGCTGAGGCCGCTGCTCTCTGCCCGGGGTGATGCCAGCCTGCCGGGGTTTCCGGCGTTCGAGTGCCCCAGTTTCGGGCTGGCTGCAAGACTGGTTGCAACCACCGACGCCTTCTGTTTCGCCTCGCTGAGCATGATCAGGGGTGAGCTGGAACGCGGCGAACTCGTCCCGATCCTTCAGGCTCCGTGGTTGAGCACTGCCTGGGGCATCGCCCAGCTGCGCCGGCGGATCCTCTCGCCTGACATGCTGGACATGGTTGAAGAGCTTCAGCGCACTCACCGTCAGGTGCTCGAGGATGAAAGATCCTTGCGCGCTCGCTGGTTCGTTGCCCGTTGAATATCAGGGCGATACGCTACATTAACGGTTTTTTCCACGCGCGTGAGCCCCTGTTGCCACGTGTCGAGCAGAGACAACCATGAGCTCCGAGCGCGAATTCTCCCGCATCCGCCGTCTTCCCCCCTACGTCTTCAACATCACGGCCGAGCTCAAGATGGCCGCCCGTCGTCGGGGCGAGGACATCATCGACATGAGCATGGGGAATCCGGATGGCCCGACCCCTCAGCATATCGTCGACAAGCTGGTTGAAGCCTCGATGCGCCCGACCACGCACGGTTATTCGGTGTCCAAGGGCATTCCCCGGCTGCGCAAGGCAATCTCCGACTGGTACAAGCGCCGCTATGAGGTCGACATCGACCCGGACTCGGAAGCGATCGTCACCATCGGCTCCAAGGAGGGCCTGGCCCACCTGATGCTGGCCACACTCGATCGTGGCGACACGGTGCTGGTGCCCAATCCGAGCTACCCCATCCACATCTACGGCGCGGTGATTGCCGGGGCGGACATCCGTTCGATCCGCATGACCCCGGGGGTCGACTTCTTCAGTGAGCTGGAGCGGGCGATCCGCGAATCCATTCCCAAGCCCAAGATGATGATCCTGGGTTTTCCGAGCAACCCCACCGCGCAGTGCGTGGACCTGGAGTTCTTCGAGCGGGTGGTGGCGCTGGCCAAGCAGCACGACATCCTGGTGGTGCACGACCTGGCCTATGCCGACATCACCTTCGATGGCTATGTCGCGCCGTCCATCATGCAGGTGCCGGGTGCACGCGATGTGGCGGTCGAGTTCTTCACCATGAGCAAGAGCTACAACATGGCTGGCTGGCGCGTCGGCTTCATGGTGGGCAATCGCGATCTGGTCAATGCCCTGGCTCGTATCAAGAGTTACCATGACTACGGCACCTTCACGCCGATCCAGGTGGCGTCCATTGCTGCCCTGGACGGTCCGCAGGATTCGGTCGAGGAAATCCGCAACACCTACCAGCGCCGGCGCGATGTGCTGGCGCGCGGCCTGCACGAGGCAGGCTGGATGGTCGAGATCCCGAAGGCGTCGATGTACATCTGGGCCAGGATCCCCGAGCCTTATCTTGCCAGGGGATCGCTCGAATTCGCCAAGCATCTGCTCGAAGAGGCGAAGGTTGCGGTGTCGCCCGGCATCGGCTTTGGCGACTACGGCGACGATCACGTGCGCTTTGCACTCATCGAGAACGAGCAGCGCATCCGCCAGGCCGTGCGAGGCATCAAGGAAATGTTCCGCAAGGACGGATTGATCACGCCGCGTGCGGTCTGAACGGGAGCAGGGAACCATGAGCACACAAGAAGCGGGACGTGACGCCGGGGCAGCCAAGCTGCCGCCGGTTCGGGTAGGACTGCTGGGCATCGGCACGGTGGGCGCAGGCACTTTCGCGGTCCTCACGCGCAACCAGAACGAGATCACCCGACGTGCCGGCCGCGGTATCGAAATCACCGACGTCGCCGACCTCGATGTCGCCCGCGCCCGCAGCGTGGTGGGCGGGCATGCGCGCGTGGGCAATGACGCCTTTGCGCTGGTCAAGGATCCGTCCATCGATGTGGTGGTCGAACTGATCGGCGGCTATGGCATTGCCCGTGAGCTGGTGATGCAGGCCATCGCTCATGGCAAGCATGTGGTCACCGCCAACAAGGCCTTGCTCGCCGTGCATGGCAACGAGATCTTCGCGGCGGCCCGTGCCCGCGGGGTCGTCGTGGCCTTCGAGGCGGCGGTGGCCGGGGGCATTCCCATCATCAAGGCGCTGCGCGAGGGGCTCACGGCCAATCGCATCGAATGGATCGCCGGCATCATCAACGGCACCACCAACTTCATCCTGTCCGAGATGCGCGACAAGGGCTCGTCCTTTGCCGATGTGCTCAAGGAAGCCCAGCGTCTGGGCTACGCCGAGGCCGATC
>JBILSK010000146.1:0-5627 GCA_044372165.1 Burkholderiaceae bacterium
CTGGCGATTGAGCTCGGCCAGCGCGGCCACCAGCTGCTCGACCAGCAGCGGCGACAGGCCCAGCGACAGCTCGTCGATCATCAGCAGACGTGGCGCGCTCATCAGGCCGCGGCCGATCGCGCACATCTGCTGCTCGCCGCCGGACATGGTGCCGGCGGCCTGCCGGCGGCGTTCGGCCAGCCGCGGAAAGAGCGTGTAGATCTGCTCGAGTTCGCGCTTCAGTTCGGCCTGTCCGATGCGGCGCAGGTAGGCGCCCATGATCAGGTTGTCCTCGACCGGCATTGCACCGAACAGCCTTCGGCCTTCCGGGACATGGGCGATGCCGTAGCCCAGCACGCGCGCCGGATCGGCGCCGGTGATGGCTTCGCCTTGCCAGCGGATGCTGCCGGCACGGGTGGCGACCAGCCCGGAGATCGTGCGCATCAGCGTCGACTTGCCGGCCCCGTTGGAGCCGATCAGCGCGGTGATGGTGCCAGCTTCGATCGACAAGTCGACGCCCCACAGCACGGTGACTTCGCCGTAGCCCGATTGCAGGCCGTCGATCTGCAGCAAGGGCACACTGGACGATTCGGTGCTCACGAGGCGGCTCCGGCGGCGGCGGCGTACTTCTTGCCCAGATAGGCCTCGACCACCTTGGGATTGGCCACGACCTGCGCGGGCGATCCTTCGGCAATCAAGGCGCCCTGCTGCAGCACCACGATGCGCGAGCACACGGTCATCACCACCTTCATCAGGTGCTCGATCAGCACGATGGTCACGCCGCTGTCGGCGATGGTACGGATCAGGGACATGGCCTGCTCCACCTCGGCCGAATTGAGGCCGGCATTGACCTCGTCCAGAAACAGCAGGCGGGGCTTCATGGCCAGCGCCTTGGCCAGCTCCAGGCGCTTGCGCATGGCCAGCGTGAGGCTGGCTGCGGGTCGGTGCGCAAGCTCTTGCAGGCCGACGAAGGCCAGTTGGGTCATGGCCGCGTCGCGCGCCTGGCGCGGGCTCAGGCCCGACTGCGAAAAGAGTGCGGCGGCCGCGACGTTGTCCAGCACGGTCAGCTCGGGAAAGGGCTGCACGATCTGGAAGGTGCGCGCCAGGCCGCTGCGGGCGGTCTGATAGGGCCGCAGGCGGGTGATGTCCCGGCCCTCGAAGAGCACGCGCCCGGACGATGCCCGATGCACTCCGGCAATCACGTTGACCAGCGTGGTCTTGCCCGCCCCGTTGGGGCCGATCAGGCCGAGGACTTCGCCGCGTCCGACGCTGAGCGACACGTCCTGCAGGGCCTGCAGTCCGCCAAAACGTCGCGAGACGCCTTGCAGCTCGAGCAGCTCAGACATGACGGGCCCCTGCACTGCCAAAGCGCCGGGCGAGCGACACCATGCCGCGCGGCAAGAAGAGCAGCAGCACCACCACCAGCAGACCCAGCAGGCCGGTGTGGATCTGCAGGAAGTTGCGCCACACGGCTTCCTCGATGCCCAGGAACACGAAGGCGCCCAGCACCGCGCCGGCGGTCGAACCCAGCCCACCCAGCAGCGCCATCACGATGGGCTTGACCGAATAGAGCACGTCGAAGACATCAGGCGGTTCGATGTAGTGCACCCAGCCCGCATACAACGTGCCCGCCATCGCCACGAACACACCCGACAGCGCAAAGGCCAGGCTCTTGTAGAGCGTCGAGTTCACGCCGATCATGTCGGCCGCCGACTCGTTCTGGCGAATGCAGGTCAGCCCGAAGCCCAGGCGCGACTGCTCGACGAACAGCACCACGACCACGGTCAGCAGCAGCAGGCCCCACATCAGGAAAAAGAAGAAGCTCGCCTCGGCCGCCGGGCCGCCCGCTGCGGCCAGCGGAATATTCAGGCCCATGCCCCCGCCGGTGAGATCGGTCGCGGTGTTGGCGAGCTCGCGCAGTACTTCTGCCACCGCCAGACTGGCCACCGCGAAGTAGTGGCCGCGCAGCCGCAGCAGCACTGCGCCGAGCAGCAGCGCGCCGGCAAAGGCGATGCCCCCGGCCGTCGCCAGCGCCAGCAGCAACGATGCACCCTTGGAGAGCAGCACGCCGCCGGCATAAGCGCCCAGCCCGAAGAAGGCGGCGGTCGCAAAGGAGGGATAGCCCGCCATGCCCCCGATCACATTCCAGGACACTGCCATCACCGCGTACATGCAGGCAAAGGTGCCCAGGCGCAGGGTGTAGGCCTCGCCGACCAGGGGCAGGCAGCCCATCAGCAGCAATGCGGCGATCAGTACCGCATGGCGCGCGGGAATCATTCGAACCCCCTGCGACCGATCAGGCCCTGCGGACGGAAGATGAGAAAGAGAATCAGCAGCGCAAACGACAGCGTCACCGCATGCTCGGGCCCGAAGGCCATCGCTCCGAAGCTCTCGACCAGACCCAGCACCAGGCCGCCGAGCACCGCACCCGGCACGCTGCCCAGGCCGCCCAGCACGCAGACCACGAAGGCCTTGCCCAGGTAGGGCGTGGCCGACAGCGGCGAGATCGGGAAGATCAGGGCGAGCAGCACGCCGGCGCATCCCGCCATCGCGGCGCCGAAGCCGAAGGCCGCACCGTAGATGGCCTTGGCGTCGACGCCCATGAGCGTGGCGGCATCGCGGTCCAGGCGTACGGCGATGATGGCCCGACCCACCCGCGACTTGCGCAGGATCAGGTACAGCACGCCGGTGAGGATCAGGGCAAAGGCCATCGCCACCAGCCGGTCCACCGGCACCACCACCGATCCCAGCTCGAGCGTGCCCAGCGGCGGCTCGAGGATCAGCTTGCGATAGTCGGCCTTGAAGGCCAGCAGCATGGCGTTGTTGAGCATCAGGTCCAGGCCGAAGGTGAGCGTGAGCGTCACCAGTACCGGCGCCGAGATGACCCGGTTCAGCACACCGCGTTGCAGCAGGTAGCCGCCTGCAAAGAAGAGCGGTGCCGCCACCAGCACCGTCACCCAGGGATTCAAGCCGAACGCGTTGTAAGCGGCCCAGGCCAGGTAGGACCCCAGCACGATGAAGGAGCCGTGCATCAGGTTGATGACGTTGAGCACGCCCCAGACCAGCGAGAAGCCCGCGGCAATGCAGGCATACAGGCAGCCCAGCACGATGCCGTTGGTCAGGATCTGGAGCGTGTACATGAGCGCAGTCCGTCAGTGCATTGAAGCGGGGAGTGCGACGATCACTTCACGCCGAGCCGGAACTCGCCCTGCTTGATCGATGCCGGGTGCACCACCACCGTCTTGCCGCCCTGGATCTGGAAGACCGGCGGCTCGAGCGAGGTGATCTGGCCGGTCTTGCCGAATTTCACCGGGCCCCAGAAGGTCTGCACATTCAACGCTTGCAGCTGCTCGCGGACCTTGTCGCGATCCAGGGTGCCGGCCTTCTCGATGGCGATCTGGAACAGCGCGCCCGACACCGAGGCCGAGGCCTGCGCGTAGTCCGGGTCCGACTTGTACTTGGCACGGAACAGCTTCGTGTAGTTCTCGGATGAGCCGAAGATGTCGACGCCCTTGTAGCGGGCGGCCGGGTGCCACCAGGCCGCGCTGGTGATGTTTTCAGCGCTCTTGCCGGCGGCATCGATGAACTCCTGGTAGGCGGGGCCCGCGATCATGGTCACCACCGGTGCCTCGATGCGCTGGTCGGCCATCTGCTTCTTGATGAGCACCAGATCATTGATGTAGCCAGTGGCGAAGATCCAGTGCGGGCTCACCGCCTTGATCTGCGCCAGCGCCGACGAGTGGTCCATGGTGTTGATCGCGTACTTCTCGAACACCACCACGTTCAGGCCGCGTGCCTTGGCGGACTTCTCCATTTCCTGGGCAATGGCCAGCGGAAACAGGTCATTGCGGGCCAGGATGGCGACCCGCTGCACGCCGGCGGCTTTCTGGCGCACGATGTCCGACAGCGGGTCAGTCAGGGTTTCGTTGGGCGTGAAGGTGCCGAACAGATTCTTGTAGCCCTGGTCATAGACCTGCGCTGACGAAGCGGTGGCGGCAATCGTCGGCACGCCGTACTTCTCGGACACGGTGCTGGCTGCCTTGGCTGCACCCGAACCGAAGGGCGAGAAGAGGAAGTTCACCTTTTCCTGGGTGATCAGCTTTTCGGCCGCTTGCACGGCGCGCGGCGTGTTCGATTGATAGTCGGTGTAGACGATCTCCACCTTCATGCGCTTGGCACCGACCTTGATGCCACCGGCCTTGTTGACCTCCTCGGCCCACAGGTCGTAGCCCTGTTGCTGCTTGAGGGCTTCAGGCGCGAGCGGTCCGGTGATCGGCAGTGGCGCGCCGAAGCGGATGGTTTCCTGGGCGAGCGCCGGGGCGGCCGACAGACCGGTGCCCACGGACAGCACGGTGAAGGCGGCGGCCAGCGCGAGGCGACCGAGGCGGCGGGTCGATGTGCAAACGGAAGCGTTACCGGACATCGGAATCTCCTGAGCGAGCGACGCAGTGGGATGGGGGCCGGACGAGGCCGGCGTCGAACTCAGCATAGCGCCCCATCCAATCGGGTGGAATCTCCTCGGGAGCACGGCAGTGTTCTAATAATGGCAACACACTTTCAGGAGGCGCGCGATGCAGGTACAGGCGCTGAGCTATTTCGCCGAGGTGGCACGGACCGGGTCCTTGCGCCAGGCCTCGGAGGGTTTCGATATCGCGCCCAGTGCGCTCAGTCGCCGGATTGCCCAGCTCGAGACCACGCTGGGTGTGGCCTTGTTCGAGCGCTCGTCGCGCGGCATGACGCTCACCGAAGCGGGTGTGCTGCTGCTCGAGCATGTCGGTGACAGCGAGCGGCGTATCGCCTCGCTGCGCCGGCGACTGGACGACCTCAGTGCGCTGCGCCGTGGCACGGTGCGCCTGGCCGTGGTCGAGGGCACGACCCACGACTTTCTGCCACGGGTCCTGCAGCAGGTCTCGCGGCGTCACCCCGGCATCGATTTCCGGGTCAGTGTCTGTGCCACCGGCGACATTGCGGAACGCCTGCTGTCCGGGGCCGCGGAGATCGCGCTGTCCTTCAACTCGCCCTCGCGCGATGACCTGATGGTGCGGGCCCGCATGCCGCAGGCACTACAGCTGATCTGCGCAGCCGATCACCCGCTGCGTCGGCATGGGCCGGTGGCCATGCGCCAACTCGATGGCATCGCGGCGGCGCTGCCCGATCGCAGCTTCGGCATTCGTCGGCTGATCGATCAGGCAGCGGCCGCCAGCCGGATCACCCTGCGGGTCGCGCTTGAGGCCGACTCGCTGCAATTGATCCGCAATGCGGTGGCCAATTCGAGGTGGGTGTCCTTCATGCCGGCCATGAGCTTCACTCGTGAGCAGTCGGCCGGCCTGCTCACGGCGATTCCGCTGCAGGGGGTATCGTTCTCGCGCGCGACGCTGGATGTGCTCACCGCGCGGGGGCACGAGCTGTCGCACGCGGCACGGCACGCACTGGGCGTGCTGGTGGCCGCAGCACGCGCGCGGGGCGAAGACGGGGACACAGCCTGAAGCTGAAGGGCGGCGCGATGCGTGTGGCGTGCACAAACATGGCAGGCGTGAATGAGGGAAACGCGATGACGACAGGAAATGGGGGAATGTCTGGCCGGCCTGCGCCGCCACTGCAGGTGGGGATCGCCGGTCTGGGTGGCATCGGCAGCGAGGTGGCGCGCT
>JBILSK010000148.1:0-5617 GCA_044372165.1 Burkholderiaceae bacterium
CGCGCACCACCAGGGTCAGTTCACCCAGATGCTCGGTCAGGGAGACGACCGCCTCGCCAAGCGCGCCTTGCAACGAAGACTGCAGGGTTTCGAGTTCCGACATCCGATGCCTCAGCGCGCGATCGTGTTGGTGCGACGGATCTTGTTCTGCAGCTGCAGAATGCCGTAGAGCAGGGCCTCGGCCGTCGGGGGGCAGCCCGGCACGTAGATGTCGACCGGCACGATGCGATCACAGCCGCGCACAACCGAATAAGAGTAGTGGTAGTAGCCACCGCCATTGGCGCAGGAGCCCATGGAGATCACCCAACGAGGCTCGGCCATCTGGTCGTAGACCTTGCGCAGCGCGGGTGCCATCTTGTTGCACAAGGTACCCGCCACGATCATCACGTCCGACTGACGAGGGCTCGGGCGAAACATGATGCCGAACCGATCGAGGTCGTACCGGGCCGCGCCGGCGTGCATCATTTCAACCGCACAGCAAGCCAGACCAAAGGTCATCGGCCACATCGAGCCTGTTCGCGTCCAGTTGATCAGCTTGTCCAGGTTCGTGGTGACGAACCCTTCCTTCAGCAGGCCTTCAACGCTCATTGCTTGCCCATCCTACCCACTGCGAACGCCCGTCTCTGGAAGCCGCGTCGACTTCCCAAGGGCCGTTTCGATGTTTTTGTTCAGCCGGCCCCGAACAGGCCGCCACGCCAAGTGCCATCTCGGCACTCACTCCCAGTCGAGTGCGCCTTTCATCCACTCGTAGATGAACCCCACGACCAGAATGCCGAGGAAGACCATCATCGAAGCGAAGCCGAAGAACCCGATGGAATCGAGTGACACGGCCCAGGGGAAGAGAAAGGCAATCTCGAGGTCGAACAGGATGAAGAGGATCGCCACCAGGTAGTACCTGACGTCGAATTTCATCCGGGCATCTTCGAAGGCCTCGAAGCCGCACTCGTAGGGAGAGAGCTTCTCGGGGTCCGGGCGGGAGGGGCCGAGGAGCTTGCCCATCAGCATCGGGGCGAATCCGATTCCGGCGCCCACCAGCATGAAGAGCAGGACGGGCAGGTATTGCTCAAGGTTCACAACTGCTTCCCTGGGTCGCTCTGCGCGTTTGAATAGTATTTATTGGTGCCGACGGCGAGACTCGAACTCGCACAGCTTTCGCCACTACCCCCTCAAGATAGCGTGTCTACCAATTTCACCACGTCGGCGGGAAACGCGAATTCTACCGCTACTTTTACTTGGGGATCGCGCCGGCCCCATCATTTTTTTGCGTTGCGTCAGGTGTCGGCGCTGCAGCAGGAACCGCCGCCGGAGCGGGCGCGCCGTCCGATGTGGCCGGCACGCTGGCGCCAGGAATCGAGGCCGGACCTGCCGCACCCGAGGAAGGTGCAGCAGGGACCGCCGCGGGTGCGGGTACCTTGTCCATCACGCTGGCCGGCTCACGACTGAGCACGCGACTGTTGGCAACGAAGGCCAGCGCCAGGGTCGACACAAAGAACACGGCAGCCAGGGCTGCAGTCATTCGGCTCAGGAAATTGGCCGATCCGGTGGCGCCAAAGAGGCTGCCGGACGAACCCGAGCCGAAGGCTGCGCCCATGTCCGCCCCCTTGCCGTGCTGCAACAGCACCAGAACGATGACGCCAATGGCGCTGAGGACCTGAATGACTACCGCGATTGCGGTCAGGATGGACATCCGACTTTCTCCAGGAACCGGTACGATCAGGCCGGACCCGCCGCTGCGCGGCAGATGGCCAGGAAATCAGCCGCAACGAGCGCGGCCCCGCCTATGAGCCCGCCATTGACGTCGGGCTGCGAAAAGAGTTGCGCGGCGTTGCTCGGCTTGACCGAGCCGCCGTAAAGAATCCGCGCCTGCGCAGCCGCGACGACCCCACCGGTCACCAGACGCTCACGGATGAAACGATGCGCCGCCTGAGCCTGCTCGGGAGAAGCCGTCATGCCGGTGCCGATTGCCCAAACCGGCTCATAGGCCAGCACGAAGCGATCGCCAGCACGTGCGAGCGCCGCGCCTACCGCATCGACCTGCCTGCCAAGCACCTGCTCCATCTGACCCGCGTTGCGCTCCTCGAGCGTCTCGCCCACACACACCACCGGGGTCAGTCCGGCGGCCAGCACACGCTCGACCTTGCGGGCAACGTCAGCATCAGTCTCACCGAACAGCGCACGTCGCTCGGAGTGCCCGATCAGTGCCCAGGTGCACCCCAGGTCGGCGAGCATCGCCGCCGAGACCTCACCCGTGTAGGCCCCTTGATCGAAGGCAGCCACGTCCTGGGCGCCCCAAGTCATGTCAGTGCCGGACAGGCGGGAGGCCGCCTGGGCAAGATAGGGAAAGGGCGGGCAGACACCCCAGTGCACGCGTGCAGCATCAGCCGCCGGCACGCCCGCCCAGCCGGACAGCAGTTCGGCCAGCAGCGCGTCCACGAAGGCGGCGCTTCCGTGCAGCTTCCAGTTACCCAGAACAAGGGGGGTGGTCATCGCGTCAATCGTGGGTGTCGTGGCGAACAAAGCCAAAGAGTCTAGCCTGCGCGGGGGCAAGGGGTCAATTCGAAGACGCCCCCGACCCGTTGGCCGAGTCCTTGGGAAGCGGCGTCGACGCCACGCCAGCCTTTCGGCCTCGACTCCAGCGCCACAGGGCGACCCCCCATCCCGAGAGTGCGTAGACGACGAACAAGGAGAACAGCACGCCAGGCGGATCGGACGAGATCAGGACAAAGGCCAGAACGATGAGCGGCACCACCATATAGGGCACGCTGCGCTTGAGGTTGATGTCCTTGAAACTGTAGAAGGGTGCATTGGAGACCATGGTCACCCCGGCATAGACCGTCACCACCCAAGCCAGCCACCGCAGGTCGCGACCGGTGGAATCGATCCAGCGAGTTTCACGCAGGTCGGTGGCGATCCAGACCAGGCCTGCCACCAGGGCCGCAGCCGCCGGGCTGGGCAATCCCTGGAAGTAGCGCTTGTCGACCACGCCGATATTGGTGTTGAACCGTGCCAGTCGCAAGGCCGCACCGGCGACGTAGACGAATGCGGCAAGCCAGCCCATCTTGCCCATGCCCTTGAGGGACCACTCGTAGATGATCAGGGCGGGCGCGGCGCCGAACGAGACCATGTCCGACATCGAGTCGTACTGCTCGCCGAAGGCGCTTTGCGTATTGGTCATGCGCGCCACCCGGCCGTCCAGGCTGTCGAGCACCATCGCCACGAAGATGGCAATGGCCGCTATGTCGAAGCGCCCATTCATGGCTTGCACGACAGCGAAGAAACCCGCAAAGAGGTTGGCGGTCGTGAAGGCGTTTGGCAGCAGGTAGACGCCACGTCGGCGCCTCGAAGGCAGCGCACCCAGCGATTCAGGAGGCGGCTGTGGAAGCCGGGAATCCTGCCGTATGCGCAACGGTTTGCGTCGTCCGGGCTTGGGCATCTGGATCATCTTTCCCATCGTGAACCGGCCCCACCAGGCGGCCGGCCGAGACCTGCGGCACCCGAGATGCCGCAGGTCGTCACTGCGCAAGTTGCGTCAGTTGCGCGAACGGTCGACCAGCTTGTTGGCCTTGATCCACGGCATCATCGCACGCAGCTTCTCGCCGACCTGCTCGATCGGGTGCTCGGCCGTCAGGCGACGGCGCGACAACAGCGTCGGTGCACCGGCACGGTTCTCCAGGATGAATCGCTTGGCGTAGTCGCCGGTCTGGATGTCGGTCAGCACCTGCTTCATCGCGGCCTTGGTCTCGGCAGTGATCATGCGCGGGCCGGTTTCGTACTCGCCGAACTCGGCGTTGTTCGAAATCGAGTAGTTCATGTTCGCGATGCCGCCCTCGTAGATCAGGTCGACGATCAGCTTGAGTTCGTGCAGGCACTCGAAGTAGGCCATTTCCGGCGCATAGCCGGCTTCGGTCAGCGTCTCGAAACCCGCCTTGATCAGCTCGACCGTGCCACCGCACAGCACGGCCTGTTCGCCGAAGAGGTCGGTCTCGGTCTCTTCGCGGAAGTTCGTCTCGATGATGCCGGCACGGCCGCCACCGATGGCGCAGGCGTAGGACAATGCGTGATCCCGAGCCGAACCGCTGCGGTCCTGGTGAAGCGCGATCAGCATCGGCACACCGCCGCCCTGAGCGTAGGTCGAGCGCACGGTGTGGCCAGGGGCCTTGGGTGCGATCATGACCACATCGAGGTCCTCGCGCGGCATCACCTGGCCGTAGTGGACGTTGAAGCCGTGGGCAAAGGCCAGGGTCGCGCCCTTCTTGATGTTCGGCTCGACTTCATCGCGATAGGTCTGGGCGATGTGCTCGTCCGGCATGAGCATCATGACGAAGTCAGCGCCTTCGACGGCCTTGGCAATCGTCTCGGCCTTCAGGCCGGCCAGCTTGACCTTGTCCCACGACGGCCCGCCCTTGCGCACGCCGACCACCACCTTGATGCCGGAGTCGTGCAGATTGAGTGCATGGGCATGGCCCTGCGAACCATAACCGATGATCGCGACCTTCTTGCCCTTGATCAGCTTGAGGTCACAGTCCTTGTCGTAGAAAACTTTCATGGGTTCTCGCTTTCGCTTGTGGTCTTGGTGGGTGGCGTCGATCACGCCTTGAGGATCCGCTCACCGCGGGCAATGCCTGAGGCCCCGGTGCGAACCGTTTCCATGATGGCTCCTGCATCGAGCGCATCGATGAATGCATCGAGCTTGGAGCCATCTCCCGTAAGTTCGATGGTGTAACTCTTGTCGGTCACGTCGATGACACGGCCGCGGAAGATGTCGGCCATGCGCTTCATTTCCTCGCGCTCCTTGCCGACCGCGCGCACCTTGATGAGCATCAGTTCGCGCTCGATGTACGGGGTCTCCACGAGGTCGACCACCTTCACCACATCGATCAGGCGATTCAGGTGCTTGGTGATCTGCTCGATCACGTCGTCCGAACCGGTGGTCACGATGGTCATGCGCGACAGGGAATGGTCTTCGGTCGGTGCGACAGTCAGGGTCTCGATGTTGTAGCCACGAGCCGAGAACAGTCCGACCACGCGAGACAGCGAACCCGGCTCGTTTTCGATGAGGACAGAGATGATGTGTTTCATGATGCGCGCCTCACAGGTCTTCCGAGCCGAGCAGCATCTCGGTCAAACCCTTGCCGCCCTGGACCATCGGCCAGACGTTCTCGGTCTGGTCGGTGAGCACATCGATGAACACGGTGCGGTCCTTGTACTTGCCAAAGGCATCGCGCAGGGCCGGCTCGACATCTTCCGGGCGGTCGACACGAATACCGATGTGTCCATAGGCCTCGGCCAGCTTCACGAAATCGGGCAGCGCGTCCATGTAGGACTCGGAGTATCGGCTGCCATATTCGATCTCCTGCCACTGCCGGACCATGCCCAGGTAACGATTGTTCAGGGCCACGACCTTGACGGGCAGATGATATTGCTTGCAGGTCGAGAGCTCCTGGATGCACATCTGGATCGAACCTTCGCCGGTCACGCAGGCGACCTGCGCACCCGGATGCGCCAGGGCCACGCCCATCGCATACGGCAGGCCCACGCCCATCGTGCCCAGACCCCCTGAATTCACCCAGCGACGCGGCTTGTCAAAGCGATAGAACTGTGCCGCCCACATCTGGTG
>JBILSK010000147.1:0-5617 GCA_044372165.1 Burkholderiaceae bacterium
GGGTCGCGTCGGGTCAGTGCACGGGCGCGGGGACTGGCCTCGTTCCACCTTTGCCCTGCGCGGTTCCGAGTTCGGTCCCGACTTCCGGCGAGTGCGACGCCTGTGTGTCTATGATGGGGTTCACTTCTGAAGAGGCCTGGAATGTCCGGGCCTCTCGTCGACCTCCAGACAGGACCTATCGTGAGATTCAGCTTTTCCCCCGAACAGGAGGAGTTCAGGACAGCGGTTCGCCGCTTTCTGAGCGATCGTTCACCGACCAAGGAAGTCCGTCGCCTCATGGCGACCGACAGCGGCTGGGACGCCGCAGCCTGGAAGGCGCTCAATGCCGAACTGGGCCTGTGCGCGGTGCGCATTCCCGAGGCACTGGGCGGTCACGGCTTCGGCTTTGGCGAACATTGCATCGTGCTCGAGGAAATGGGTCGGGCCCTGCTGTGCGCGCCCTACTTTTCCACCACGGTGCTGGGTGCCGGGATCATCCTGAACGCGGGCAGCCCCGAGCAGCACCAGGCCTTGCTGCCGGCGATCGCAACAGGTGATACGACTGCCACTCTGGCAAGCGCAGAGGACAACGGCAGCTGGGATGCCGCCGCCACCACGCTGACGGCCACCCCTTCGGGCTCGGGCTATCGGCTCAATGGTCACAAGAGTTACGTGATGGACGGCCACACCGCCAATCTCATCGTGGTGCTGGGGCGTGCATCCGGCACCAGCGGTGAGGCAGGGCTGTCGCTGTTCACAGTACGTGGCGATGCACCTGGCCTCACGCGTCGCGCGCTGCAGACCATGGACCCCACCCGCAAGTTCGCTCGTCTGGAATTCAAGGACGTCGAGGCAAGCCTGCTCGGCCAGGAAGGCACCGCCGCCGCGCCGGTCGCACGCGTCATGGTCGAGGCAGCGGTCTGCCTGGCCAACGAGATGGTGGGCGGTACGGCTCGACTGCGCGAAGACGCCCTGGCCTATGCGCAGATGCGCATGCAGTTCGGCCGCCCGATCGCGTCCTTCCAGTCGATGAAGCACAAGCAGGCCGACATGCTGCTCGAAGTGGAGCTGGCCAAGTCGGCGGCCTACTACGCGGCCGCCGCGCTCGATGAGGGCGATGCCGATGGGGTAGCCACGGCGTCGCTCGCCAAGGCTTGTGCTGCCGACACCTATCTGCAGACCGCGATCCATGCCATCCAGATCCATGGTGGCATCGGCTTCACCTGGGACAACGACACCCACCTCTGGTTCAAGCGGGCCAAGAGTTCCGAAGTGCTGTTCGGCGATGCCCATGAGCACCGCGAACGCATGCTGAGCCACTGGGCTGCCTGAAGGAGGATGCACTCATGAGCGAACTGACCGAAGACTCCGTGCGCGCCGAAGTGCGTGCCTGGCTGCAGGCCAACTGGGATCCAACCCTGAGCCTGGTGGAATGGCGCAACAAGCTGGTCGATTCCGGCTGGGGCACGCCGCACTGGCCGACCCAGTGGTACGGCCGCAATCTGCCCACCGGACTGGTGCCGGTGGTGGAGGATGAATTCGCCCGCATCGGCGCGGTGGGCGTGGCCAAGGTGGGCATTCGCGTGCTGGCCGCGGCCACCATCCTGGACCATGGCACGGATGACCAGAAGAAGCGCTTCCTGCGCCCCAGCTTGACCGGCGAGGAAGCCTGGTGCCAGTTGTTCAGCGAACCCGGCAGCGGCTCGGATGCAGCCGGTGCGGTCACACGGGCCGATTTCAACGGCACGCACTGGGTCATCAACGGCCAGAAGCTATGGACCTCGGGTGCGCAGAAGGCCGACTGGGGCCTGCTGCTGGCACGGACCGACTGGAACAAGACCAAGCATGCCGGCCTGTCCTATTTCATCATCGACATGCACCAGCCCGGCGTGGTGGTGCAGCCGCTGCAGCAGATGAATGGGCACGCCACGTTCAACCAGGTGTTCATCACCGACGCGGTGGTGCCGCCGGAGAACCTGGTTGATCGGGAGGGCAATGGCTGGGCGGTGACCACGACCACCTTGATGCACGAGCGTCGCAGCGCCGACGGCCTGCGCACCTGGGGGCTCAAGGAAGGTGACCGTCCGGGCCGCATCTACGATGAGGCACGCGCCGAATCCGAGATCGCGCTTGCGCCCTACAAGTGGTATCCGAATCGAGCCGGTCGCGTCGAGCTGGTGATTCCCCGCGCCAGGGAAGTCGGAAAGTTCGACGATCCGGTGGTGCGCCAGGAGATCGCGAAGCTGATGGTGCTGGCCAAGTCGGCCGAATGGACCGCGCGCCGCGCCCGCAGCGCCCAGGAACAGGGCCGCCCGCAGGGTCCGGAAGGTTCTCTGGGCAAGCTGGCAGCCAGCCATGTGGCGCGAATGGCAGCGCGGGTGCACACGATGATCAGTGGTGCCGATGCCCTGCTGAGCGGCTCGGACGGGGCTTTGGACGGGACGATCGCCGAGATTCTGGTCTCGGTGCCGGCCACCTCGATTGCCGGCGGCACCGACGAGATCCAGCGCAACATCATCGCCGAGCGTGTGCTGGGCATGCCCAAGGAGCCCAGCGTGGACACCGACAAGCCCTACAAGGACGTGCCGCGCAACGTGGTGGGGTGATTCAGGGCGAGCGCCTTCGCAGGGGTCACGCGAAGGCGCTCGGGTTTGCCGCTCAACGAATGCCGAGCGCCTTGAGCAGGGACGGGCGTTCTTCGCGCACACGGGCGAGCTGGGTCTGATCTTCGCTGCGGCGCGCTGGGTGGATGAAGCCTTCCTGGCCGTACTTGAGCCCATTGGTGAAGTCGGTGCGCGTATCGACCATGCGCTGGGTGTAGGACGGCACGTGGCTCTCGTCCCTGAGAAACACGCCGATGAAGTCGTTCCACTGGAATTCGTCGTCGGCGTACTCGCGCGCGTTGCCCGGCGTCGGTCCGTCCGGATGCTGGTGGCTCACGAAGGATTCCAGCAGTGCGGCACTCACGCCATTGCGCTGCGCCCAGGTCACCAGGGCGCGGCCGCTATCGGGATAGAAGCGCCAGCAGTCGACCGGCCAGCGATGAACTTCGCCATTGGAGGGCACGTTGAGATACAGCAGCCCGCCCGGCTTGAGCACGCGCATGATTTCCAGGAAGAGGACCCAGAACATCTCCGAGTGCTCGAAGCAGGAACTCGAGACGATGACGTCGGCCGAGGCGTTCTCCAGCGGGAGCACATACGGGTCGGTCAGGACCAGGTCGACGCCCTGGCCCTCGACGAAGTCGACGCCGAGATAGCGGTATTCGGGCGGGCAGACTTCGCGCAGGCTGCCGTTGACATCCTGGCTGCCGATTTCCACCAGGTCGATCTGGCGTCCGGTCCGACCGAGACATGGCGCGTAGCAGTCGAAGAAGTGTTTCGCATTGATCAGCGCGCTGGGGTGCATGGCGTGGCGGAGAGGGTGGCGACTCACCCAGTGTAGCGAGGCTTTCGTGCTGGGCGGTGACGCCAGCGGCCCCAGCGGTAGTAGGCCCAGGACAGCAGGACCGAATTGGCCGTGCCGGCGGGAAAGCTCCACCAGATGGCGGCTGCGCCCAGAAAGGGGGTGAGGGCCATGGCGACCGGCACCCGCACCACCCACATCGTCGAGGCGTAGATCAGCGTGGGCGCGACCATGGCGTTGTTGGCGCGAATCACCGAGCACAGTCCGTCGGTGATGGCCTGCGGAATCCAGGCCCAGAGCACGATCGCATTGATCTGCCGTGCCGTGGCGAGGCTGTCGCCGCCCTCTGGCAGGAACAGGCGCAGCGGGGCATCTCCGGACACCTGGATCGCCAGGCAGGCGGCTGCATTGAGACTCAGGGCCAGCAGGCAGCCGCGCCGGGTGATGCGCTCGACCCGATCCCATCGACCGGCCCCGATGTTGATGGCGGCCATGGCCGACATGGCATTGGAGACCGCGATGCCGGGCATCTGCACATAGGTCCACAGCTGGGCGGCCGCGGCATAGGCGGCGGCTGTCGTGGCGCCGTGGTCATTGACCAGGGTCAGCAGCACGAAGTACGAGCCCTGGATCAAGAGCGACTCCACCGCCCGCGGCGCGCCTCGGGCCACCAGCATGCGCACCAGGTGCCATTGCGGCACAAGATGGCGCAGGTGCGGGCCGCGCAGGGCAAGCATTCCGCCCTTGCGATGCAGGGTGGCGACCAGCGCCAGCAGGGCGATGCCATTGGCCAGCAGCCCACCGACCGCCACACCCGCAATCCCCATGCGCGGCAGCCAGCCGCCTGCGCCGGTCAGCAGGGCGGGCGACAGCACCAGGCCCAGGCCGATCCACAGCAGGCTGAAGCGCAGCGGCGTGCGGGCGTCTCCTGTGCCCCGCAGCATCATCATCATCAGCATGAAGAGAAAGACCGAGGGCATGGACAGGCAGACCAGTCTCAGAAAGACAATGGCCTCGTCCCGCGACTCGGGTGGCACGTGCATCCAGTCCAGCACCGGGGCGGCTGCAAACCAGCCGAGCACCGCGATGCAGGCGCCAAAGGCCAGGACCAGACTCACTGCGGTGCCAACCACCGGGCGGATCTCGTGCCGGTTTCCTGAGCCGATGGCATGGCCGATCGCGACGCCCGCGGCCAGCCCCAGGCCCATCACCGCGCCCATCATCATGAACATGAAGATGTTCGAATTGACGACCGCAGTGAGCGCATGCTCTCCCAGCACACGGCTCACCCAGATGGCATTCCAGGTCCCGGCCAGGGTGTGCAGGATGTTGGTGAAGAGCAGCGGGAGCGCGAAGCGCGCCAGGGTGCGCGAGATCGGGCCTTCGATCAGGACCCGTTCGCGCGGTGTGCGGCGGTCAGTGGGCGCGGGCTCAGTCATCATGCAGCCCGGTGTGTCGACACCGGGCGCGAACGAAGAAGGGGGCTTGCGCCCCCTTCTTCCGATGCCGTTGCGGGCCTCAGTTGCGCCAGACGGCGGCCGAGGTCACTTCGTCCTCGGCTTCGCCTTCGAAGCGACGCAGCTCGTTGCGGCCGACCACCAGGTGGTGCACCGCGTCCGGGCCGTCAGCGATACGCAGCGTGCGCTGCTGGACGTACATCTGCGACAGCGGGCTCCACTGCGAAACACCGGTGGCGCCGTGCATCTGGATGGCGTCGTCGATGATCTTGCAGCAGCGCTCGGGCACCATGGCCTTGACCATGTGCACCCAGATGCGGGCTTCGCGGTTGCCCAGCACGTCCATGGCCTTGGCGGCCTTCAGGACCATCAGGCGCATGGCTTCGATTTCGATGCGGGTGCGCGAGATGATCTCGACGTTGCCGCCCAGGTGCGCGAGCTTCTTGCCGAAGGCTTCACGCGACAGGCCGCGCTCGATCATCAGGTCCAGTGCCTTCTCGGCCGAGCCGATCGAGCGCATGCAGTGGTGGATACGGCCCGGTCCGAGGCGGACCTGCGAGATCTCGAAGCCGCGGCCTTCGCCCAGCAGCATGTTTTCCTTGGGCACGCGCACATTCTCGAACTTGATGTGCATGTGGCCGTGAGGCGCCTCGGCGTGGCCGAAGACGGTCATCGGTCCGAGGATGGTCACACCGGGTTGGTCGATGGGCACCAGGATCTGCGACTGCTGCTTGTGCGGCGGGGCATCGGGGTTGGTCTTGACCATGGTGATCATG
>JBILSK010000149.1:0-5589 GCA_044372165.1 Burkholderiaceae bacterium
TCATGATCTCGACCACATTGGGCAGGCCCACGCTGTCGGCATGGAACATCGGGCCGCCGCGGAAACGCGCGAGGCCGTAGCCGGTGAGATAGATGATGTCGATGTCCGAGGCGCGCATCGCGATGCCTTCGTCGAGCAGCTGGGCGCCCTCGTTGACCAGCGCGAGGACCAGCCGATTGACGATTTCCTCGTCGGACACCACGCGCGGCGTGATGCCCAGGCGAGCGCGCTCTTTCACCAGCATCTCTTCGACCACCGACGAGGGATAGGCAGTGCGATCGCCCGGTTTGTAGTCGTACCAGCCGGCCGAAGTCTTCTGCCCGTAGCGGCCCATCTCGCACAGCAGGTCTGCGGTCTTCGAGTAGCGCAGGTCGGGCTTTTCGAGGTAGCGGCGCTTGCGGATGTACCAGCCCACATCGTTGCCGGCCAGATCACCCATGCGGAAGGGGCCCATGGAAAAGCCCCAGCGCTCGATGGCGCCATCGACCTGTTGCGGCGTGCAGCCTTCTTCCAGCAGGAAGCCAGCCTGGCGCGAATAGTGCTCGATCATCCGGTTGCCGATGAAACCATCGCACACCCCCGCCACCACGCCGACCTTCTTGATGCGCTTGGACAGCGCCATGGTGGTCGCCAGCACATCCTTGCCGGTCTTGGCCCCGCGCACGATCTCCAGCAAGCGCATCACGTTGGCCGGCGAGAAGAAGTGCGTGCCGATCACGTCCTGCGGGCGCTGCGTGCAGGCCGCGATCTGATCGACGTCCAGGGTCGAGGTGTTGGAGGCCAGGATGGCGCCCGGCTTCATGGTCTTGTCCAGGGTCTCGAAGACGGTCTTCTTCACCGCCATGTCCTCGAAGACCGCCTCGACCACGATGTCGGCCTGGCCGATGTCGGCATAGGCCAGGGTCGGCTTGATCAACGCCATGCGCTGCTCGACCTCGTCCTGGGTCATGCGCCCTTTCTTGGCGGTGTTCTCGTAGTTGCGACGGATGGTGGCCACGCCGCGCTCCAGCGCGTCCTGCTTCATTTCAAGCAAGGTGACCGGGATGCCGGCATTGACGAAGTTCATCGTGATGCCGCCTCCCATGGTGCCGGCGCCGATGACTGCGGCGGACTTGATCGGCCGCTGCGGGGTGTCGTCGGGCACATCGGGAATCTTGCTGGCGGCGCGCTCGGCAAAGAAGGCGTGGCGCAGCGCCTTGGAGGTGGTCGATTCGATCAGCTCGCCAAACAGCGTGTGCTCGACCTTCATGCCCTCGTCGAAGGGCTTTTTCACGGCCGCCTCGACGCACTCCAGGCATTTCATCGGGGCGGGATAACCGACGTAGTTCTTTGCGACCTGGGCACGGGCCGCCTCGAAGAAGGCCTGCGCGCCACCGGGCATGGAATCGGGTGCCACTGACAGATCACGAATGCGGGGCCGCTTGGCGCCGGCCGCCACCACCTCGCGCGCAAACGCGATGGCACCGTTTACCAGGTCGCCTTCGATCAGGCGGTTGAAATAGCCGAGCTTGGCGGCCTCTTCGGCACGAATCGGGTTGCCGGTCACGATCATGTCCAGCGCCTTGGCTGCGCCCACGATGCGCGGCAGCCGCTGCGTGCCTCCGGCACCCGGCAGCAGGCCCAGATTCACTTCAGGCAGCCCGATCATCGTGCCGGGCGCGCCGACGCGGTAATGACAGCCCAGGGCGAGTTCGTTGCCCCCGCCCAGTGCCAGCCCGGCAATCGCGGCCACCACCGGCTTGCTGGCGTTCTCGATCTGGTCGATGACCTCCAGCAGGTGCGGCGAGGCTTCGGCAGCCGGGGTGTTGAATTCGCGGATGTCGGCGCCGCCTGAAAACGCGCGTGCGGTGCCGGTCAGCACCACTGCCTTGACCGCGGCATCGGCCATCGCACGTGAAATGGCATCACGGATGCCGCTGCGAAGGCCGAGGCCCAGGCCGTTGACCGGCGGGTTGTCCATGGTGATGACGGCGACATCGCCGTCCTGACGGTAATGGGCTTGTGTCATGACGCTCCCCGTGTGAAGACCCACGCCGGGGCAGATCGCGCCTGCGGCGGGGTGTGTTTATTGTTGATGCGGCAGCCTTTGACTATACCGCAGCCTCATGAGCGGCCCGGCCTGCCCCACCCGCGGACAGGCCGGGTGTCAGGGCGATCAGGCGCTCGGCAGCGTGTAGTCCTTGAACTGCTCGCGCAAGCGGGTCTTGAGGATCTTGCCGGTGGCGCCCAGCGGAATGGCTTCGACGAACTGCACATCGTCGGGCATCCACCACTTGGCGATCTTGCCCTCGTAGAAGGCCAGCAGTTCCTCGCGGCTGAGGCTTGCGCCGGGTTTCTTCACCACGATCAGCAGCGGGCGCTCGTCCCACTTGGGGTGGACCACACCGATCACCGCGGCCTGGGCCACGGCTGGATGCGCGATGGCGAGGTTCTCGAGTTCGATCGAGCTGATCCACTCGCCACCGGACTTGATCACGTCCTTGCTGCGATCGGTGATCTGCATGTAGCCATCAGCATCGATGGTGGCCACGTCGCCGGTCGGGAACCAGCCGCGACCCTGCTCGTCATAGCGCAAGGGGTCACCGCCTTCGCCGCGGAAATAGGTCTGCAGCACCCAGGGGCCGCGCACCAGCAGGTCGCCGTAGGTCTTGCCATCCCAGGGCAGTTCCTTGCCATCGTCGCCGGTGATCTTCATGTCAACTCCGAAGATCGCCTTGCCCTGCTTTTCCAGCACCTTCATCTTTTCGGCATCCGGCCAGTCGCCATGCTTGCTCTGCAGACGGCAGATGGTGCCCAGCGGCGACAGTTCGGTCATGCCCCAGGCGTGGATGACCTCGACGCCGAATTCCTCGCGGAAGGTGCGGATCATGGCAGGCGGGCAGGCCGAGCCGCCGATCACCGTGCGCTTGAAGGTCGAGAATTTCAGCCCATTGCCCTGGACGTGCTGCAGCAGGCCCAGCCAGACTGTCGGCACGCCGGCCGAGTAGGTGACCTTCTCGTTTTCGAACAGGTCGTAGAGCGACTTGCCGTCGAGCGCCGGACCCGGAAAGACCAGCTTGGCGCCCACCAGGGCCGCGATGTACGGCAGGCCCCAGGCGTTGACGTGGAACATCGGCACCACCGGCAGGATGGAGTCGGTGGCGCTGCAGCCCATGCTGTCCGGCAGGGCCGCGGCATAGGCATGCAGGATGGTCGAGCGGTGGGTGTAGAGCGCGCCCTTGGGGTTGCCGGTCGTGCCCGAGGTGTAGCACAGGGCCACTGGCGAGCGTTCATCGATCTGCGGCCAGGCATATTCGGTCGAGGCCGAGGCCAGCAGGGTCTCGTAGCAGATCAGATGGGGGACCTGGGAGTCCTTGGGCAGGTTCGCCGCATCGCACATCGCGATCCAGCCCTTGACCCCCGGGCAATGCGGCGCAATCGCTTCGATGATCGGCAGGAAGGTCATGTCGAAGGCCAGGAAGCGGTCATCGGCATGGTTCACGATCCAGGCGATCTGCTCGGGATGCAGGCGGGGGTTGATCGTGTGGATCACCGCACCCATGCCGCCCACGCCGTAGTAGGTCTCCAGATGGCGGTAGCCGTTCCAGGCCAGGGTGGCCACCCGATCGCCCTGCTTGACGCCCAGACCGGTCAGGGCATTGGCCATCTGCGCGGCGCGCCGCGTGGCATCGGCCCAGGTGTAGCGGTGAATGTCGCCTTCGACCCGGCGCGAGACGATTTCCGCGTGGGGGAAGTGCCGGTCGGCGTGCTGCAGCAGGTTGGACACCAGGAGGGGCATGTCCATCATCGATCCCTGCATGGGATTCTCCTCGACAGTTTGGAATGGGGCAGAAGGAGGCGATGTTGGGCAGGCACGTCGATTGCGTCAAGCGGCGCTCGGTCGCGGCGCACCGTAGAATGCCTGTTGCCCCGCATTCCCTCCCGCAGCCACACCGTCGCCCATGAAACTGCTTTTTGACCTTTTCCCGGTGATTCTCTTTTTCATCGGCTACAAGCTGGCAGATGTCTACGTCGCCACCGGCGTGGCGATTGCCGCCACCTTCGGGCAGATCGCCTGGCTCAAGCTGCGGTCGCAGCGCATCGAGGCCATGCAGTGGGTCGGGCTTGGGTTGATCGTCGTGTTCGGCGGCATGACCCTGGCCTTTCGTGACGAGACCTTCATCAAGTGGAAGCCGACCCTGCTGTATCTGCTGTTCGCTGCGGCCTTCATGTGGACCGAACGCTTGACCGGCAAGCACCCCCTGAAGGCCATGATGGGCGGGCAACTCGATCTGCCCGACCCGATCTGGAAGCGACTCACCATCGCCTGGGTCGTGTTCTTCGTGCTGATGGCGGGCTTGAATCTGCTGGTGGCATCGCTCTTCTCGATGGATACCTGGGTGAACTTCAAGCTGTTCGGCAGCCTTGGACTGACCTTCGCCTTCGTGCTGGCGCAGGGCATCTGGATCAGCCGGTTCGCCAAGGAGCCCGGTTGATGCGCCCGACCTTGCAGGACATCGAGGCAGCCTTGTCCGCTGCGTTTCCGGGCGCGGCGATCGGCCTGACCGACGACAGTCATCTGCATGCCGGACATGCCGGTGCCCAGGGGGGGGCTGGCCACTACAGCGTGCGCATCGTCTCGCCCCGATTTGCCGGGCTGGGGCGGGTGGCGCGACACCGACTTGTGTATGATCCGCTGTCGTCCTGGATGCCGCATCGGATTCACGCGCTCGCGATCACCGCGCTGGCGCCCGACGAAGCGGGTACCCCACCCCATCCCACCTCCGCACCATGAACCGAATCCCTCGTCATGTCCTGTCGCTGGCCGCCCTCGTGGTGTCGCTTGGCGCGAGCCCTGCTGTCCAGGCCCAGAATGCAGCGATCGTGAATGGCAAGGCGATTCCATCGGCCCGGGTCGACGAATTCGTGAAGACCCTCACCGCCCAGGGGCGTCCGGACTCACCCGACCTGCGCAAGGCCGTGCGTGACGAACTGATCGCCCGCGAGATCTTCTCGCAGGAGGCCGAAAAGAAGGGCCTCACGCGCAACGCCGAGGTCCAGCGTCAACTCGAGGCCGCCCGCCAGGACATTCTCATTCGTGCCCTGATCCGCGACGAACTGAAGCGTCATCCGGTGACCGACGCCGATGTGAAGGCCAAGTACGACGAACTGGCCAAGTCGGCAGCGGGCAAGGAATACAAGGCCCGGCACATCCTGGTCGAGACCGACGCCGAGGCACGCGCGATCATCGAGCAGCTGAAGAAAGGCACTGCGTTCGAGGAGCTTGCCAAGAAGTCCAAGGATCCGGGCTCGGCCGCACGCGGCGGAGACCTGGATTGGGCCGCCGCCGACGGCTATGTCGCGCCCTTCGCCGAGGCGCTGCAGAAGCTGCAGAAGGGTCAGTTGACCGAGGTGCCGGTCAAGTCGGAATTCGGCTATCACGTGATCCGGGTTGACGACATCCGTACGCAGCAGCCGCCGCCGCTGGAACAGGTCAAGCCGCAGATCCAGCAGGAGCTCGAGCGTCAGAAGATCATGACCATGCAGCAGGAGCTGCGCGCCCGGGCCAAGGTGCAGTAAGCCGCACCGCGCCCGGTGGACACAAGCCCG
>JBILSK010000151.1:0-5562 GCA_044372165.1 Burkholderiaceae bacterium
GGCAACGTCGCCGGCGTGGCGGGCGTGGTCGACAACATGGCGGTGGCTCAGGGCTCGGCCGAATCCCAGTTCCACACGGTCAAGAGCGGCGACACGCTGTCGGCCATCGCGCTGAAGTACTACGGCAACGCGAACGCCTACATGCAGATCTTCGAAGCCAACAAGCCCATGCTCTCGCACCCGGACAAGATCTATCCGGGTCAGAACCTGCGCATTCCGCCCAAGGCCTGATCACCCTGATCGAGCCCCTCGGGGCGCCTCTGCCCCGATGCTGCCCCCGGTTTCCACCGGGGGCAGCAAGCTTAACCGACGGACGCCGATCCCGCCCAGCGGGACGCATCCGGATGCCGCCGGTGCCAGTCGGTCACACCCTGAAACGCCCGGCCTGCCCGGATCAGCACCGCTTCGCCTAGATGGCCTGCGGTCAGTTGCACCGCCGTCGGTATACCCTGTGCCGTGAACCCGGAGGGCATCGTGAGCGTCGGCTGCCCGGTCATGTCGGCAGGCACAGTGAATCGCTGCCATCGCACGCGGTATCCGGGCTCCTCCCGCAGGGCGGCAAGCCGCGCGGCTGTGGGTGCCACCAGCGGAATGGCCGGCGAGATCAGCAGATCGATGTCCGCCATCAGCGAGCGCATGCGGCCGGTGAAGTCTGCCCGCCGCAGCAGGATCCGCTGGTAATCCAGGGCCGACAGCGCGCGCCCTTCGTCAAGCAATCCTGCCAGCACCGGCCCATAGGCGGCGCGTCGAGCCGGGAAGTCGCGTTCATGGGCCACTGCCGCCTCGATGCCGCACAGGGCCACCCAGGTGGCCACCAGCGCATCCGAATCGGGCACCGTCACCGGCACCGCCTGCGCACCCAGGCGACACAGCACGTCGAGGGCCGCTTGCACGCCTGCCTGGACCTCGCTGTCCACGCCAGTCGACAACCAGCTCGCATCAACCCCGATGCGAAGCCCGTCCAGGCGATGGATGTCGGCGGACAGGTAGTCCGGCACCGGATCGGGCAGCGCAGTCGGATCGAAGGGATCGGCGCCCGCCATCACGCCCAGCATGCGCCCGCAGTCGGCAGCACTTCGGCACATCGGCCCCAGGTGGTCGAGCGAGGCCGCCAGTTCGACCGCCCCGTGGCGGGACACCCGCCCCCAGGTCGGCTTCAAGCCGGTGACCGCATTCGCGGCCGAGGGGAAACGGATGGAGCCGCCGGTGTCGGACCCGATGGATCCAAAGCACAAGCCGGCCGCCGTGGCGACACCCGGGCCACTGGAGGACACCCCCGGCCACAGCTCGGCGGCCCAGGGATTCACCGGTGCGGTGACCTCCGGATGGTGGACCGAATAGGCCCCTTCAGTCATCTCGAGCTTGCCGAGCAGCACCGCACCGGCCTCGCGCAGCCGACGGGTGACGGTCGCATCGTGATCGGGAATGTGTCCACGATGCATGGGCATGCCGGCCGCGGTTGCGATGCCCTGCGTGAAGCACAGGTCCTTGAGCGCGATCGGCACACCGTGCAGCGCTCCCAGTGGCTCGCCGCGAGCCTGCCGGGCATCGGCCGCCGCCGCCTGCGCCAGCGCGAGCTCCGGCGTCACCAGGCAGTAGGCGTGCAGATGCGGATCGAATGCGGCGATCCGCTGCAGCATCGCCTGGGTCACCTCCAGGGCTGAAAATGCCCGGGTCCGGATACCGGCGGCCAGCTCACCGATCTCCATCCAGGCGATGTCTTGATGTGCAAGGCTCACTGCTGTCTCCTCGAGGGTCGTGTTCGTTCGGCGCGCCTCGACGCCCGGGCGCGCAGCACACCGGTTGGGTTGAATCGAATCAGCGCGGGGCGCCCAGTTCGCGGGCGCGTCTGGCCCGCTCGCACTGCTCGGCCGAGCGCCGCGCTTGCTCCGCCGGCCCCGGTGCCTCGACAGGCCAGCCCGCGGTGTGCCGCCGCACCAGACCGCCCAATGCTGCAATGAAGCCGCTATCGTCGTTGAGACACGGCAGGTAACGGAACTGCTCGCCCCCAGCCTCGAGGAACGCGTGGCGAGCCTCGATCGCGATCTCCTCGAGCGTCTCCAGACAGTCCGAGACAAAGCCGGGGCAGATGATATCGACGCTTCGAGTACCCGCGCGCGCCAGTTCGACCAGGGTTGGTTCGGTGTACGGCTGCAGCCACTCGGCCTTGCCGAAGCGCGACTGGAAGGTCACGACCCACTCGTCGCGAGACAAGCCGAGGCGCTCGGCCAGCAGGCGCGCACTGGCCAGGCATTCGCAATGATAGGGGTCGCCCAGTTCGAGCGTGCGCCGGGGCACGCCATGAAAACTCATCACCAGCTTCTGCGCGCGCCCCTGCTCGGCCCAGCGAGCCTTGACGTGTGCGGCCAACGCATCGAGCCAGCCGGGGTCGTCATGAAAGTTGCGTATCCAGCGCACCTCGGGAAGATTGCGCCAGCCGCGCAGCACGCGGGTCACTTCGTCGATCGCGGTCGCGGTGGTCGACCCCGCGTAGTGCGGATACAGGGGCAGCACCAGCAGCCGTGTGAGGTTTCGTTCGCGCAACTCGGACAGGACCGACTCGATCGACGGCTCGCCATAGCGCATGGCCAGCGCCACCTCCACCTCCTGCCCCTGCGCGGCGAGCGCCTGCGACAGGAGCTCGCGTTGCTGCACCGAGTGAACCATCAGGGGCGAGCCGCCCTCGGACCAGACGCTTTCGTATTTCTTCGCCGACTTCGCCGGCCGGGTGGTGAGGATGATCCCGTTGAGCAGGGGCCACCACAGCAGCCGCGGTATTTCCACGACCCGCGGGTCGCTCAGGAACTGCTTCAGGTAGGGACGCAGGGCGCCGGCCGTGGGCGCGGCCGGCGTTCCGAGCTGTACCAGCAACACGGCGGTGCGAGGCGCGGCACCATGATCGAAGGTCTTGGGTTGGCTGAATCGGTTCATGGCCGAAGTCTAGCGCTACTCCTTCACCGCGCCGGTCATGCCCGCAACGTAGTACTCGACGAAGAACGAATAGAACACTGCCACCGGCAGCGAGCCCAGCAGTGCGCCCGCCATCAGCGGCCCCCAGTGATAGACGTCGCCTTCGACCAGCTCGGTCACCACGGCCACCGGGACCGTCTTGATCTCGGAATCGGACACGAAGGTCAGCGCGTAGATGAACTCGTTCCAGGACAGGGTGAAGGCAAAGATGCCCGCCGAGATCAGACCGGGCACCGCCAGCGGAAGGATGATCTTGACCAGCACCTGCCAGCGCGAGGCCCCGTCGATCAGGGCGCATTCCTCCAGCTCGAAGGGAATCGAGCGGAAGTAGCCCATCAGCAACCAGGTGCAGAACGGAATGAGGAAGGTGGGATAGGTGAAGATCAGCGCCCAGCGGGTGTTGAACAGGCCGAACTTCTGCAGCACGAAGGCCAGCGGAATGAACAGGATGGACGGGGGGATCAGGTAGGCGAGGAAGATCGCCAGACCGGTCGCGCGCGATCCCTTGAAGCGCAGCCGTTCGATGGCATAGGCCGCGAAGACCGCCGCAAAGAGCGACACGACGGTCGCCACGGCAGAGACGATCATCGTGTTGACCAACCACGATGGGTAGTCGGTGTCGAACAGCAGCTTCTTGAAGTGCGCAAGCGTCGGGCTTTTGACCCAGAACGGATTGCCATCCTGCGCGAGCAGCTCCTCGTTCGGCTTGAACGCGGTGATGGTCATCCAGTAGAAGGGAAACAGCAGCACGAAGAGAAAGAGGCCGATCGGGATGTAGGCCGTCACCCAGCGATGGGCGCGCGTCTCCAGGAATCCCATGCCTTCGGCTTGATCGTCGGACTTGCTCATCGGTCACTCCCTTGTTGCCAGGCGCGCCGCTGCAGCCCGAAGTACGAAAACATCACCGCCGCCAGCAGGAACGGCACCATGGCGGTGGCCAGCGCCGCCCCCTCGCCCATTGCCCCGCCGGAGATCGCCCGCTGGAACGACAGCGTCGCCATCAGGTGGGTGGCATTGAGTGGCCCGCCGCGGGTGAGCACATAGCTCAGCTGGAAATCGGTGAAGGTGAACAGCACCGAGAAGGTCATCACGACGGCGATGATCGGCGTGAGCAGCGGCAGCGTCACATGCCTGAAGCGCTGCCAGGCGCTTGCGCCATCGATGGCCGCGGCTTCATACAAGGACGGGGAAATGGTCTGCAGGCCCGCCAGCAAGGAGATCGCCACGAAGGGAATACCGCGCCACACGTTGGCCGCAATGGTGGAAAAGCGCGCATTCCAGGGGTCGCCGAGAAAATCGATGTAGCGGTCAATGAGGCCGAGCTTCATGAGCATCCAGCTCACCACCGAGAACTGGGAGTCGTAGATCCACCAGAAGGCGATCGCCGAGAGCGCGGTCGGCACGATCCAGGGCAGCAGCACGATGGCCCGCAGCGTGGTCTTGAAGGGCAGGTGCTTGTTGAGCAGCAGCGCCAGCCACAAGCCGAGCAGGAACTTCAGGACGCTGGCCACGAAGGTGTAGAACAGCGTGTTGAAGAGCGCCAGGCGTGTGACGCTGTCGCCCCACAGGAATTCGAAGTTTTCCAGGCCGACCCAGACACCGGGACGACCGATCTTGGTGTCGGTGAAGCCGAGCCAGACGCCCAGTCCGAGCGGATAGGTCAGAAACAGCAGCAGCAGCACGCCCGCAGGCAGCATGAAGAGCAGTCCCAGGGCATTGCGGTTGTTCTGCAATCGCTCGAGCAGGTTCATCGATCAGGACCTCTGGACGGAAAAGCCGGGTGCATGTCACCCCTCGAGGGTGACATGCGACAGCGCAAGGCGTCAGACCCGGGTCAGACCTTGTAGTAGCGCTCGGCGCGTTTTTGCGCGCGCTCGGCCGCTTCCTTGGGCGTCCTGGCGCCGCTGGCGGCCTCGGCCACCATGTTGGGAATGATGAAGTCGGCAGCGGCACCGGCCGAGGCATAGCCCAGCTTGCCCTCGTAGCCCGCCGGACGCATGTTCTTGGTCGCGTCCCGATACGGCGTGTGCTTGGGATCGCTGGTCCAGATCGGGTTGGCCTCGTAGGCTGCCAAGGGCTGCGAGATGTAGCCGCCCGCGGCCTGCAGCCAGGGGTTGAACTGGTCGGCCTCCATCATGAAGCGCAGGAACTCCTTGGCCGCCTTCGGGTACTTGGTGTACTTGAAGACCATCTGATTGAAGAACAGATGCGCTTCGGTCGGCACACCGACCGGACCGACCGGGAAAGAAGCGTGCTGGATGTCGGCGGCCATCTCCTTGACCTTGGGGTCGGTCGCGTTCTTGGCCGCGTAGTACACCGAGATGCCGTTGTTGGTGAGACTGATCTCGCCAGCCAGAAAGGCCTTGTTGTTGTTCGGGTCCAGCCACGACAAGGTGCCGGGGATGAAGGTGGCATAGAGCTCGCGGGCATACTCGAGCGCCCGCAGGGTCTCAGGACTGTTGAGTACCACCTTGTTGTCCTTGTCGACCAGCTTGCCGCCGAAGGCCCAGATCAGCCAGTTGCACCAGCCTGCATCACCGGTCGCATTGCCCAGCGCGAAGCCGGCGGGCGTGCCCTTTTCCTTGAGCGCCT
>JBILSK010000150.1:0-5562 GCA_044372165.1 Burkholderiaceae bacterium
TGCCTGTTCAGGGCATCACGCTGCTGAACGATTTCGAGGCCCTGGCCTGGGGCGCGACACAACTGGGTACCGACGACACGCAGGCGCTGCCGGGCGGGGCACGACGTGGCTCGATGCGTGAGCCGCCCGTCCCTGATCCGCGAGGTCATCGCGCCCTGCTGGGTCCTGGCAGCGGACTGGGCGTCGCAGCCTTGATCCGCACCGCGGCACCGGGTGCAGCCGCCAGCGCGCCGAGTGTTCGCGCGCAAGGCAGCCCAGCTCGTGCCCCGGATGCCCGAGCCAGCGCCTGGCTGCCCGTGGCCACCGAAGGCGGCCATGCCAGCTTCGCGCCGGAAACCCCGTTCGAGCGCGAGGTGGCCCGGCTGGGCGCGGCCCGCTTCGGACGCACCTCCTGGGAGCGGGTGCTGAGCGGCCCGGGGCTGGTACTGCTGCACGAGGCTGCACTGCGCCACGCGGGCCAGCACGAGGCCGCAGGCGCCGATGCCCAGGCGGTGCTGAAGGCGTGCGCGAGTGGTCAGCCTGCCGCGCGCCTGGCGGTGGACAGCTTTCTGGGACTGCTTGGTGCCTTCGCCGGTGACCTGGCCCTGCTCTACCAGGCCAGCGCGGGCGTGCTGATCGCGGGCGGCGTGCTGGGCCATGTCGCACAGGTCGCCGACCTCGCTCCAGTTCGGACCCGCTTCGAGGCCAAGGGACGCTTTTCAGGCTGGCTCGAAGAGATTCCGCTGGACCAGGTGGTGACCCCGCACCTCGCGCTGCTGGGCGCTGCGCGCGCCTGGGAGCAGGCCCGGGCCTGAGCGTTTCAATCAAGGCGTATCACCCGCGCTGGCGAACCACTTCCGGGCTGGCTGCACCGGGCGGACAAATCGTTTGCTTTACCATCGACCGCAACCGCGCCCAGCCGCCCCAGTGCCGCGACGCCGCATCGAAGCGCCTTCATTCAACCCCCCTTCACCCCCTCTTCCGACCGGAGTCCTCGCGATGACCGCGACCCTCTTCACCCCGTGGCAACTGCGCTCCGTGCGCTTCAAGAACCGCATCATGATTTCGCCGATGGCGCAGTACTCGGCGCACGAGGGGTACGCCAGTCCCTGGCACTCGGCCTATGTGGCGAAGCTCGCGCAGGGTGGCGCGGGCAGCGTGATGCTCGAGGTGAGCGCAGTCGAAAAGCGCGGCCGCACGACCTACGGTGACATGGGCATCTGGGATGACGCCCAGATCGCCGGCCTGCGCGGGCTGGCCACGCTGATTGAAAGCAACGGGTCGGTGCCGGCCATCCAGATCGGCCACGGCGGGCGCAAGGCTTCCTGCCAGCGCCCCTGGCACGGCATGGGTCCGCTCGGGGCAGAAGACCTGGCCGAGCGCGGCGAACTGCCCTGGGAGTGCGTCGGCCCCACCGACGAGCGCATGGACGAGCGCTACGGCCCCTTGCGCGCCTTCACCACCGCCGAACTCGACGGTCTGGTGGAGGCGTTCGCGGCCGGCGCGCGCCGCGCGGTATCGGCCGGCTTCAAGCTGATCGAGGTGCACATGGCCCATGGCTACCTGCTGCACTCCTTCCTGTCGCCGCTGGTCAACACCCGCACCGACGGCTACGGCGGCGATTTTGCCGGCCGCATCCGTCTGCCGCTGCGCGTGGTGAGCGCGGTGCGCCAGGCCATCGGCGACGAGCTGCCTCTGTCGGTACGCATCTCGGCGGTCGACGGACTGGAGGGCGGCTGGACCATGGACGACAGCGTGGCCTTCTCGCGCGAACTCAAGCAGGTCGGCGTGGACATCGTCGACTGCTCGTCGGGCGGCATCTACGGCTCGGCCACCAACCCCAACATCCGGGTGAACATCACCCGCGGACCCGGCTATCAGGTGCCCTTTGCCGACCGGATCCGTCGCGAGGTCGGCATGCCCACCATCGCGGTCGGCCTGATCACCGAAGCCAGGCAGGCCGAGGCCGTGATCGCGGAAGGCCGTGCGGACATCGTCGCGATCGGTCGGCAGGCCCTGCACGAACCCAACTGGCCCTTGCACGTCGCCCATGAACTGGGCGTCGACCCGGCCTTCGACCTGTGGCCGCCGCAGCACGGCTGGTGGCTGGCCCGACGCGCAGGGATCGCCCCGCCGCCGCTAGCCGTCCTGAAGAAGTGAACCCAAGGAGAATGTGATGCAGATGCGCATGCTGGGCCAAAGCGGCCTGTCGGTCTCGACCCTGTGCCTGGGCACGATGATGTTCGGCGACCGAACCACCGAAGCCGATGCCGGAGAGATCGTGGCGATCAGCCGGGATGCCGGCATCAATTTCATCGACACCGCCGATGTCTACACCCAGGGCGAATCCGAGCGCATCACCGGGCGGCTCATCGCGTCCGATCGCAACCGGTGGATCGTCGCGACCAAGGTCGGCAATGCGATGGGCAAGGACCCGAACACCCGCGGGCTGTCGCGACGCTGGCTGCATCGTTCGATCGATGATTCGCTTGTCCGCATGGGGCTGGACCACATCGACATCTGGTACCTGCATCGCGAGGATCTGCAGACGCCGCTGGCCGAAACCATCGGTGCGGTGGCCGACATCGTGCGGGCCGGCAAGGTACGCTACCTGGGGATCTCCAATCACCGGGCCTGGCGTCTGGCCGAGATCGTCAACCTGTGCCGCGAGGCCGGGATGGGCCCGCCTGCGGCCTTGCAGCCCTACTACAACGCGTTCAACCGGATGCCCGAGGTCGAACTGCTGCCGGCCTGCGCGCACTACGGCATCGGCGTGGCGTCGTATTCGCCCGTGGCTCGCGGCGTGCTGGCGGGCAAGTACACCCCGGGACAGGCGCCGCCGCCCGATTCGCGCGCCGCACGCAATGACAGGCGGATGATGCAGACCGAGTGGCGTGACGAATCCCTGGTGCTGGCGCAGCGCGTTGCCGAGCACGCAGCACAACGCGGCATGAACGCGGCGCAGTTCGCGGTCAACTGGGTACTGCACAACCAGCTGGTGAGCTCGACCATCGTCGGCCCGCGCACCGTCGAGCAGATGCGCGACTACATCGCCGCGATCGGCAAGCCCTTCGATGCGCAGGACGAGGCCCTCATCGACGAGATGGTCGCGCCGGGCCATCCGTCGACGCCGGGCTACAACGATCCGGCCTATCCGATCGAAGGCCGCGTGACCGTCGCCTGAGCACACCGTGAGCGTGGAAGGCGTGCGGCGTGACCGCTGGGTGGGCGCAATGTCGCTCGCCCAGCTGATCTCCTGGGGCAGCCTGTACTACACGTTCTCGCTGCTGATGCCGGCGATCGAGTCCGAACTGGGCCTGTCCCGCGTTCAGGTGAGCGGCGCCTTCAGTGCCGCGCTGCTTGCCAGCGGCGTGGCCGGCCTGCCGGTGGGCCGATGGATAGAACGGGGCGCGGCCCGCGCGGTGATGGCCGGCGGCTCCTTGCTGGCTGCCGTGCTGCTGGCCCTGCATTCGCGCATCGAGGGCATGGCCGGACTCTATGCGGTCTGGATCGGCCTGGGCTTCGCGATGGGAGCCACCTTCTACGAACCGGTCTTTGCAGTGACCATCCGTCGCTGGCCCGGCGACTATCGCAAGCCGATCATCGCGATGACCTTCCTCGGCGGCCTGGCCTCCACCGCCTTCATCCCGCTGTCGGCCTGGCTGATTGCGCACCTCGGCTGGCGCGACACCTGCCTGGTGCTGGCCGGCTTTCACCTGTTGGTGTGTCTGCCGATCCACCTGCTGATGCTGGCCGGCGAGCCCCCCGCGCGTGCCGCGCCCGCTCACGCGGCCCAGGCCGATGACGAGGCCGCATCCTTGCGACGCTTGTCGACCAGCGCGCCCTTTCTGCTGGTCACCGGCTGTGTGATGGGCGTGTCCCTGTCGAGTGCGGCCTTGCTGGCGCACATGGTGCCGCTGCTCACCGAACGCGGCTTGCCGCTGGCCTGGGCACTGGCCGTGCCGGCCAGCATCGGTGCGATCCAGGTGCTGGGCCGCCTGATCCTGTACCTGTTCGAGAACCGGATCGACCCGCAGCGCATGGATCGGGCCATTCCCTGGCTCACGCCGATCGCCCTGGCCCTGCTGCTGGCCGGTGGCGGCACGATTGCCGCGGGTCTGGGCTTTGCGCTGCTGATGGGCATCGGCAATGGCCTGATCACCATCATGAAGGCCACCGCGATCGCCGCCTATGTCAGCCGCGATCGAGTCGCGGTGCTGTCGGGCCTGCAGACCCTGCCGGTGGCACTGTCGCGGGCGGTCGGGCCGACCCTGATGGCCGCGCTGTGGAGCCTGACGCAAGGCTACGGACTGGCCCTGGCCGTGCTGATCGCGCTCGGTGCCGCCTCGGCACTGATGCTGCACGCAGCCCAACGCCGATCGCTGCACGGGCGCTGATCGCAGGCCACAAGGTCATGCTTGGAGAGCCGAGGACGGGCATGGGACAATCCGGCCTCGGTTTCATCGCCTGCCTGACCTCGCCTCGTGACCTCCACCATCCTGCTTTACGCCTTGCTGCTGGCGCTCGCCGCTGGCGTGATGGCCTTCATCCTCGCGCCGCTGTTCGGCCGGGGGAACGCGCAGGATAGTGCCGCCGGGGCCGACTCGGCAGCGGTGGCCCTGGATGTGCTGCGGGAACGTCGCCGTGAGCTCGAAACGGCGCTGGCGCACCTGCCTGCCGAGTCGGCCGAGCGGCGCTCGGCGCTGGCTGAATTTGCCGCGCAGGCCACGGTTGAGCTGCCTGCCCAGGGGCCGGGTCCTGCAAGCGGACAGGTGCCGGCTGCCCTGACGGGCACGACCCGCGGCCGCACGATTGCGGCTGTCCTGATCGCCCTGCTGCTGGCCGTCCCGACCGCCGTGTTCTACGGCATCGCCGGCATGCCCGAGGCCGCCGCCCCCGAGGTTCGCAAGCTGCGTGAACCCGCCAACCTGGACGAACTGGTCGAGCAGCTGCGCAAGCGGCTGGCGACCCAGCCCGACGAGCTCGAGGGCTGGGTGGTGCTGGGGCGCAGCGAGATGCTGCGCGGCCAGCTGGACGCCGCCCGGGAAGCCTTCGAGCGCGCACTCGTGCTGGCGCCGCGCGATCCCCAGGTAAAGGTCGATCTCGCCGACGCGCTTGCGCAATCGGCCGGCGCGAATCTGGACGGCCGCCCGATCACGCTGATCCGCGAGGCCCTGGCCGACGATCCGCGCAACGCCAAGGCGCTGGCCCTGGCCGGCGCCTGGGAGTTCACCCAAGGCAACACCGCGGCGGCCCTCGGTCACTGGCGCGCGCTGTTGCAGGTCCTGCCGCCGCAGTCGCCGCAGGCCGGGCAGATCGCCGGGTTCATCGCCGATCTCGAGGCGGGCCGTCGACCTGGCTCGACCGGCTCGACCGGCCCGGCTGCACAGGCGGGCAGTCCGCCCGCCACGGGCGCAACGACCCCACCGGCCGGCCCCGCGGCCTCCGCAGCCCCCGCGTTTGACACCGCTGCGCACCGGATCAGCGGGCGCATCGAACTGGACCCGGCGCTCGCCGCGCGGGTCGCCCCCTCGGCCATCCTCTTCGTTGTCGCCCGCCTGCTCGATGCCGACGGCCGCCCCA